>CADEGB010000197.1 GCA_902826755.1 uncultured Gemmatimonadota bacterium | reverse complement strand
CGACCTCGGCCAGCGCCCGACAGGCGTCCTCGAGCCGGCTCCTGTTCACCAGCAGATAATCGGTATCGAAAGTACTGATCGCGAACAGGCTGATCCCCGCCGCGGCCAAGGGGCTCGCCACTCCGGCCAGCACCCCCACCTCGGAGAAGGGAAAGGGGCCCTCCAGCTGGATCAGCCCCCAGCCGCGCTCGGCCCGGACGCCCGCCGGCACCCGATCCTCGGGCACCGCCAGTGACAGTTCTTCGGCCGTTCGGGTCACCGAGGAGAAACCGTCCGCCACCAGGGCCCAATCCGGAATCGGATCGGTGGGCCCCAGCCGGGCCACGGCCCAGCGGCCCGCCACCACGGAGAATCGGCGCGGAACCACCGGCTCCTTAGACCCGCTCCAGCACGGCCGCCATTCCCTGCCCAACACCGATGCAGAGCGACACGAGGGCGTAGCGCGCCTTGCGCGCCTCCAACTCACGGGTGGCCGTCAACACCAGCCGGGCCCCCGACATCCCGAGCGGATGACCGAGGGCAATGGCACCCCCGTTGACGTTGAGGCGAGGATCATCATCCGGAAGCCCGAGTTCCCGGGTGCACGACAGCACCTGCGCCGCGAACGCCTCGTTGATCTCGATCAGGTCCATTTGCTCGAGCGTCATCCCGAGCCGGATGAGCAGCTTCCGGATCGCGTGGACCGGCCCGATGCCCATGACCCGCGGTTCCACGCCGGCCACGGCGGTTCCGAGAACCCGCGCCGCCGGGGTCAGACCCGCCGCCTTGGCGCCGGCCTCCGAAGCCAGGAGGAGCGCGGCCGCGCCGTCGTTCAGGCCGGACGCGTTGCCAGCCGTCACCGAGCCCTTCCCGTCGGTCCGAAATGCCGGTTTGAGCCTGGCCAGGGCTTCGAGGGTGGTGTCGGGCCGGATGAACTCGTCCTGGTCGAAGACGGTCGGTTCCTTCCCCTTGCCCGCGGCCGGGATGGTGACCGGCACGATCTCGCCCGCGAACCGACCCCGCGCCCTGGCGGCGGTGGCCTTCTGCTGAGAGGCCAACGCAAACCGGTCCTGGTCCTCCCGGGATATGGTCCGGGTCTCGAGGAGGTTCTCGGCCGTCTGTCCCATGGCGTCGACCCCGTACTTCTCCTTCATCCGCGGATTGACGAATCGCCACCCGAGGCTGGTGTCGAACATCTCGATTTCGCGGGCAAACGGCTTGGCCGCTTTGCCGAGCACGAACGGGGCGCGGGTCATCTGTTCGACCCCGCCGGCCAGGTAGAAGTCGCCGTCGCCGGTCATGATGGCTCGGGCCGCGTTCCCGACCGCGGCCAGCCCCGAGGCGCAGAGCCGGTTGACCGTCTCGCCTGGAACGGAGGGCGGAAGCCCGGCCAGCAGCGCGGCCATCCGGCCCACGTTTCGGTTGTCCTCGCCGGCCTGGTTGGCGCATCCGAGGATGACATCCCCGATCCGGGCCGGATCGAGTCCAGGATGTCGGGCGATGAGGGTGGCCAGGACGTGCGCGGCAAGGTCGTCCGCGCGGACCGGCGAGAGGGTTCCGCCGAGGCTGCCGATCGGCGTTCGGACGCCGTCGATGATATACGCTGTATGCATGGCGGTGCTAATTTACCTCGCTCGACTGCTCCAGCACACGCCACCAGGCCCGAGGCCTCGATGAGCCAGGATTCGATCCTTTTCGAACGGCGGGACGCCGTCGCCCGGATTACCCTCAACCGGCCCGACGTGCTCAATAGCTTCAATCACGAGATGTTCGGGCACCTTGGGGCGGCCCTGGCCGAGATCAAGGCCGACCGCAGCATCCGAGCGGTCTACCTGACGGGCGCCGGCCGGGGGTTCTGCGCCGGCCAGGACCTCGGTGGCGGTGGGGTAACCGGCGACTTCGGCGACCATCTGGAAGAGTCCTGGAACCCGATCAGCCGGACGATCCGAACCCTCGACCGGCCGGTCGTCTGCGCGGTCAACGGGGTGGCGGCCGGCGCGGGGGCCAACCTGGCTCTCCTCTGCGACTTCGTCATCGCCGCCGAAGAGGCCTCGTTCGTCCAGGCGTTCATCAACATTGGGCTGGTCCCCGACACGGGCGGTTCCTGGACGCTGCCGCATCTCGTCGGCCGGGCCCGGGCCAGCGCCGCACTGATGCTGGGCGAGAAGATCCCAGCCAAACAAGCCGCCGAGTGGGGTATGATCCTCAAGGCGGTGCCCCTCGCCATGCTCGAAACCGAAGCCTGGGCTCTGGCCACCAAGCTGGCCGGAATGCCCACCTTTGCCCTCGGCCTGACCAAGCAGCTGATCGACGGGGCCGCCACCAACACGTTCGAGCAGCAACTCCTCCTCGAGGCCGATCTCCAAACGGCCGCCGGCAAGAGCGCCGATCATCAGGAAGGCGTGGCGGCGTTCAAGGAAAAGCGGAAGCCCCGCTTTACCGGCAAGTAGGCGCCATGGCCCTCGATCGCACCACTCGAGTCGCCGTCCTCGGCGCCGGGACCATGGGAAGCGGGATCGCCCAGGTCGCGGCCACCGCCGGACACACCGTCATGCTGGCGGACACGTTCACCGGCGCGGTCGACCGGGCCCGAGTCGCTCACGAAAAAACGATCGCCCGGGAAATCGAAAAGGGGCGGCTCGACGCGGCCGCGGGGGCCGCCGTGCTGGGTCGGATCAGCTACCTGACGCCTAGCCCGGGCGACTTCATCGAACTCGCCTCCGCCGGCCTCGTCATCGAGGCCATCGTGGAGGATCTCGACGTCAAGAAGGCCACCTTCAAGCGCCTCGAGCACGCGCTTGAGCCGACGGCCGTCCTCGCCACCAACACCTCCTCGCTCTCGGTCACCGCCATCGGGGCCGCCTGCGAGCGGGCCGAGCGGGTCCTCGGGATTCATTTTTTCAATCCGGCTCCCGTGCTGCCGCTGGTGGAGATCGTGCCGAGCGTCGCCACCGCTCCGGACGTCACCGCCGCGGCCCGCGCGCTGATCGACGCCTGGGGCAAGACCACGGTCGTCGCCTCGGACACACCCGGGTTCATCGTCAACCGGATTGCCCGGCCCTTCTATAGCGAGGCACTCCGGATCTTCGAGGAGGGCATTGCCGACAAGGCCACCATCGATTGGGCCATCCGCGACGCGGGCGGCTTCAAGATGGGACCGTTCGAGCTGATGGACCTGATCGGGAACGACATCAACTACGCCGTCTCGCTCTCGGTCTTCGAGGCCTTCGGATACGATCCGCGGTATCGCCCGTTCTTGACCCAGAAGAAGCTGGTCGAAGCCGGCCTCCTCGGCAGGAAAACCGGCCGCGGGCACTTCGACTACCGCGCCGGCGCCGTCAACCCGGAGCCCGTCCGCTCCAGCGACCTGGCCGTCGAGATCTTCCCGCGGGTGCTCGCGGTGCTCGTCAACGCGGCGGTCGATGCCCTGTTCTGGCGGGTGGCAACCCGCGACGACATCGACCTCGCCATGACCAAGGGCGTCAATTACCCGAAGGGCCTCCTCCGCTGGGCCGACGACATCGGGCCCGCCCAGATCCTCGAGCGGCTCGATCAGCTCCACGCCGAGTACGGCGAGGACCGCTACCGGGCCTCTCCCCTGCTCCGTCGGGTGGTGCGAGAAGGGCGGTCCTTCTACCCATGACCGAACGCACTCCCGCCGAACTGGCCCGCCGGGTCACCGACCTGATGATGGAGCACGACGCCTTCAGCAAGTGGCTCGGCATCGAATTCGTGGACATCGCCCCGGCCAAGGCCATCATCCGGATGACGGTTCGCCCCGAAATGTGCAACGGGTTCGGGGTCTGCCATGGTGGGGTCACCTTTGCCTTTGCCGACAGCGCCTTTGCCTTTGCCTGCAACACCCAGGGCAACCTGGCGGTCAGCATCGAGAACAGCATCACCTACCCGGCGGCGATCCGGCCGGGCGACGTCCTCACGGCCACGGCCACCGAGGCGACGAAGAGCAACCGGATCCTCTATTACCACGTCGACGTGACGAAACAGGATGGCTCGGTGGTCGGGCTGTTCCGCGGGACGGGGTATCGCACCGAAAAACGCCATCCGGTTGATTGACGACAGATGATGCAGCCCACTGATTGGAAACGGGTCTATCGCCTGGCCCTGATTTCTCGCGCGCTCGACGAGACCGAGGAAACCCGGCTCGTGCCCGAGAAAAAGGTCGCCTACCAGTTCACGGCCCGGGGTCACGACGTGGCCCAGATCATCCTCGGCCAGCACCTGACCCACCCGCACGACGGGGTCAGCGCCTATTATCGCTCCCGCCCGCTGCTCCTGACGCTGGGTCTCGACATCGCCGACGCGTTCGCGGGACCGATGGGCAAGTCCGGCGGGTTCAGTGACGGTCGCGACATCGGCGTGGTCTGCAACTTCCCCGCGGTGCCAGGCCCCGTGGTGATCCCGATGTCCGGCGACGTCGGTTCCCAGTACACCCCGTGCGCGGGCTGGGCGCAGTCGATCACCTACCATCGCGACGTGCTCCAGGACGCCACCTGGCGGGGCGCCATCGGCTGCGTCCTCGGCGGCGAGGCCTCCGTGGCCACCAACGGGTTCTGGTCGTCGCTGACCATCGCGACCACGCTCCAGCTCCCGATGCTGTTCTACGTCGAGGACAACGGCTACGGCATTTCGGTGCCGTCGCTGCTCCAGACCCCGGGCGCCAACATCGCGGACAACCTGGCCTCGTTCAAAGGCCTCCGAATCAACCAGGGCGACGGCACCAATCCCGCCGAAACCGACCGGCTCTTTGCCGAGGCGATTGGATTCGTTCGGGCCGGCAGCGGCCCCGCGCTGGTGCGCCTGACCGTCCCGCGGCTGTCCGGACACTCGGGGCAGGACACCCAGGCCTACAAGCCCGCGGATCTCCTCGACCGCGAGCGCTCCAACGACCCCCTCCCGAAGCTCCGCGCGTTCCTCGCGGCCGGCATCCTGACCGAGGTGGACCTCCAGGAGATCGAGGCCGCCGCCCGCGCCGCCGTCGACACGGGCTTGACCGCGGCCCTGGCCCGCCCGGAGCCCGATCCGGCCGGGATCCGTCGGCACCGGTTTACCGAACGGCGGCCCGACGGCAGCCTCGACATTCAGACCCGGGGTGGCCTGGCTCCTTCGAAGCACGTGTTTCCAAAGGAGAGCCTGACGCCGGCGCCGGAAGGGCCCCGGATCAACCTCCTGACGGCCGTCCGCAAGGCCCTCGAGTACGAGCTCGAGACCAACCCCAAGATGCTGTTGTTCGGCGAGGACGTCGGACCCAAAGGCGGTGTCCACGCCGCCACCCTGGGACTCCACGAGCGTTTTGGGGGCCAGCGGGTGTTCGACACCAGCCTCTCCGAAGAAGGCATCATCGGCCGCGCGGTCGGGATGGCGTTGTCCGGTCTTCTTCCCGTCGCCGAGATCCAGTTCCGGAAGTACGCCGATCCGGCCACCGAGCAGCTCAACAACTGCGGCACCATCCGGTGGCGGACCAACAACCGGTGGGCCGCGCCGATCGTAGTCCGGATGCCCGGCGGCTACGCCCCCAAGTGCGGCGACCCCTGGCACAGCGTTTGTGGCGAGGTCCTCTGGGCTCATCAAGTCGGCTGGCAGGTGGCGGTGCCGTCCAACGCCGAAGACGCGGTCGGCCTGATCCGGACGGCCATGCGGAGCAACGAACCAACCATCTTCTTCGAGCACCGGGCCCTTCTCGACGGGACCTGGTCGCGCCGGCCCTATCCGGGCAACGAGTTCGTGGTCCCGTTCGGCCAGGCCCGCACCATCGTCGAGGGCGACAAACTGACCTGCGTGACCTGGGGCGCCATGGTGGAGCGGTGTGAGGCAGCCGCCCGGAAGACCGGTGCCGCGGTGCACGTGCTGGATCTCCGCACCATTGCCCCGTGGGACCAGGCGGCGGTGCTCGCGTCGGTCAAGAAGACGCGACGCTGCCTGATCGTCCACGAGGACACCCTGACCGCCGGTTTCGGCGCCGAAGTCAGCGCCACCGTGGCGCAGGAGGCGTTCCTGTCCCTCGACGCGCCGATTCGGCGGATGGCCGTTCCGGACGTGCCGACGCCGTACAACGTGAACCTGATGAACGCGGTCCTGCCGCAGGTCGACGAGATCGCGGCGTCGATGGTGGAACTGATCGAGTTCTAGCGGTCAGCGGCCTCTCACGAGCGGATGCTCGAGGAGCGGAGCCAGCTCCTGGTCGGCGGCGATTTCTGCCCGGATCCGCGGGAAGCTCTCGAGCGCCCAGCGCACCCACTCGACGGCCCGGGCCTCGTTCCCGGCTCGGAGTGCCGCCCGCGTCGCGGGAAGGCCAATGTCGCGAGCCCCGCCCTGGCCCAACGTCCGGGCCCGATCGAACGCCGCCAGAGCCGAACCCGGATTCCCGTTGGCGAGTTGGGCCAGGCCGAGCCGCCACGCCACGATGCGGCTGCTCGGCCGAGCTCGACCGAGTTCGGTGTACAGTCGCTCCGCCTCCCCCCACCGGCCGGCCGCAAAGGCCCCCGCGGCTTTCGCCTCTGGCGCCCCGCCCACGATCGCCGCACGAAATCCGGGCTCGACGACCGCCGACATGAACTCGAGGGTCTGCTCGATGACCCGGGCCGTGGCCCGGGTGCTGTCGTAAATGTCGAAGCCATGGGATCCGGCGGGGTGGCTCACCATCGTCACCGGCGCTCCGGCGTCGGTCAGCTGGCGAACCAAGGCATCGAGTTCGGCATTGAGGGCCGGTGAGTCGAGCCCGGCGCGGGCAACCAGGACCGGCACGTCGATCCGCGGATCGACCACCTGGCCACTGCCGTAGTAGAGGACGTAACCCACCACCGGACGATCACCACCGAGCGCGAACGGCGTTCCCGTGGCCGTCTGGGCGGACCCGGCCCAGACCACCACCCGCGTCGGATCGACCCCCAGAACCGCGCCCCGACGACGAAGCACCGCGATCACCGAGTCGAGATGGGCAACCGACGCGCGGAGATGATCGGCAACCGACTTGGCGGGATCAAAGGCGGGGCCCTCGTAAAGAACCCCGGCCATTCCCCGATCGGCCACGAGCCGGGCCCAATCGCGATAGCCGCGCATCTTGGGGAGGCCCGCTCCACTGCCGTTGGCGAACAGGACGATCGGCACCGGGCCGGCGGAGCTGAGGGGTCGGAATATCTCGAGGCCCCGCCTGCCCCCGCCCGGCGCCACGAAGGTGTCCGCCACCGGCACGATCCGCGACGGCGCCGGAACGGGAATCACCAGGCCTGGCCCCGTCTCCTGACCAACAGCGTCCCCCACAACCACCGTTCCCGTCAGGAACATCAGGGCCGCCGTACCAACCCATCCGGCCCATCGCGAACCGGGGCCCGCCCCGGTCACCCAATCGTTCAACATCGAGCCTCGAAGCCACCGTTCTTTTCACCGACGCGAGCCCGCGCGGACTTGTTTCGCAAATCGGGCGCGGCATCGCCAACCACGGACCCCGAATGCTAGATTGGGGTTCCACCAGCACCGGACCCACCCGATGGCCCCGACTCGTCGTGACTTCCTCCGCCAGACCGGATCCTGCGCCGCCCATATCGCGCTGGCCGGGGCGGTGCTCCCCCCGCTGGCCCGGATGGCCTGGACTCGACCGACCCTGGGCCGGGTCGTGGCCGCCGAGCCCTTCGGTCGGCTCGAAGCGGTGGGCCCTGGCGTCTGGGCGCTGGTCTCCACCCCGTTGAGTGGCGACTTCACCACCGTCTCCAACGGCGGCATCGTCGCGGGGCGGAATGGGGTCCTGGCCATCGAGGGCTTCATGCAACCGGCCGGCGCCAAGTGGTTGGCCGAGCAAGCCAAGGCGCTCACCGGCCGGTTTCCCACCCATGTGGTCCTGACGCACTATCACTCGGATCACGTCAACGGGGTGGCCGGCTACTTCGAGGCCGGGGCCACCCCGGTCGTCCGAACCACCGCCACCACCCGCGACTCGGCCGTCCAGAAGAACCAACCTGAGCCCGCCCGGAACGGCCGGCTTGGCGCGGCCGAAGTCGTCGACCCCGCCGCCGAGTCGGTCCTCGACTTGGGCGGCACCAAGGTTCGCCTGATCCCGAAGGCCGGCCACACGGCCAGCGACGTGGCGCTGGTCGTGGAGGAGCCCCACGTCGTGTTCGGGGGCGACCTGCTGTGGAATGGGATGTTCCCGAACTTCGTCGACTGCGTCCCGACCGTGTTTGCGAAGTCGATCCGCTCGCTCCGGAGCGAGCGCGATCCGATCTACGTGCCCGGCCACGGCCCGCTGGCCCGGAAC
>CADEGB010000196.1:3815-8261 GCA_902826755.1 uncultured Gemmatimonadota bacterium | reverse complement strand
AAAACGGGGTTCGACCGTTACGGCCACGATCGGGACGTTACCGAATACCGTGATCGACTTGGTGAGGCCGAACGCTCCGCCCAGTCCGACGGTGCCAAGGTTGACGAGGGAGGAGGCGATCGACCGGCCGATCGAGAGGTTCATTTCCGCCAGGCCGGTTACGCGGCGGAGCCGGGTCTCGGACTCGGCGATCTCGGGCAGGAACGCCCGGTCGAGGGGGCGGGCAAAGTCGGCCGCCCATTCCTCTCGGCCTCCGTCCCGCCAGCGCCAATCCCAGCTTCGGAACTCTCCGGAGAAATCGAGCCGGAGGGCCCCTTTGGGCACGGTGAGGGGGGTGATTTGCGCCAGGCCGGCCACCGGGCCCACGCCAATCAGGATCGCCGCCACGGCTGCCGTTCGAAGGCACGGTATCATCGTCGAAAAGTGTCCCGGGGCCGGCCTGGATGCCAGGCCGCGCCATGGCGCCGGCCGCCCAGTTTGCGGCGCAATCGTGACGGGTCCGTGGCACGGTGCCGGTACACTCCGCCTCCATGAGGTTCGGGGTCGTCATGCTGCTCGCCGGAATGTTCCCGCCCCGGGAGCCCGTGGATCAGAGTGCCCCGGTGGCACCGATGGACGAGTCGTGCGGAGGAGCGTCGGTGGGCTCGGCCCGGGCGCCGGGGGACTCCGGCCGTTTCGACGTCGTCCCAGAGGATGACGGTTGGTGTGTCATCAGCCGGGTGCCCTTCGACTCGACGACCGCGGCCGTGGTCGTCCGCCTCGCATCCGGCGACGAGCGGGTCATCGCGGAATACCTCGTCTCGCGAGCCGGTCGGCGGAGCAGCCGGCGGCTGCTCCAGAGTCGGGAAGGCGATCCCTTGCGGCCGTGGCAGAATCGGGCCTTCGAACAGCAGGGAGCCGTTCCCGGGTATCAGGCGGCCGCGAACTTCCCGGCTGTTGTCGTTGACGACGGAGCCGGGTGGCGGGTGGCGGTCCTCGTCCCTGCCGCGATCGGCGCGGCCATCGGAGGCGAGGAGGTCCGAACGGTGACGGTCTTGTCGGTCGACCGCTCCGGGCGGCGCCGGGTCGAGCAGGAGACCTCGGTTCGTCACCCGGTCCGACGACGGGCCGTGGCGGTGACCCCGATTGCGCTGGGCACCGTGCGCCAGCAGCGGTCGGGACTGATCGGGACGACCAGCTTCCAGGAGCTGGGCGGCGAGGCGACCCTGACGCCGGCGTCGTGGCTGATGTTACGGGCGGCGGTTCGACCCCAGTTCACCGAGACGGAACCCGACGAGCAGCGGATCAACTTGACCCGATACCGCCTGCTCCTGCCGGATCGCCGGGGCGGCCTCGATGACCTCGACGCCCGGTTCGACCCCCTGCGGGGCGATCGGCTGGCGCTGTTCCACAGCCGGCGGCTTGGGTTCGACTCGCTCGGGCGGGCGGCGCCAATCGCGGGGTATGGCCGAGTGGCGGCGCGGGCCTTCGGCGCCGACGTCGAAGGCCTGGTGCTCTCGAGCGACGAGACCCGCAATCAGCGCCGCCAGGTCTATGCGGCCGGTCGGTTCCGCCGCCGGATCGGCCGGTTGGAGGTCGGCGGGCTCGCGCTCCAGCGCGAGGCCCCGGACGCGCCGTTCGAGGACCGCAACCGGACCGCCGCGATCGACGCCTCGTTTCAGCTGAGCGGCGCCTGGCGTGCGGATGGCTGGACCGCGCTGACACGCTCACCGCGGTTCGTCGGCGGCGATCAGGCGTACGGCTTCGGCGTCGCCCGACGCGGTGGGGCGGTCGAGGCCGCCGCCCGGTTCGAGCAGGTGGGCGAGTTCTTCAATCCCGAAATGGGTCTCCTGACCGATCGAGGCGTCCGTCGGGTCCACGGGGCCTTGGCGTGGTCCATCGGCGCCGGAGTGCCTGGCGCCTGGACGGTCCGTCCGGGGATCGATTACGCGGGTCAGTTTCGGCTTGGCGATGGCCTCCACCAGGCCAGCACCGGCCGGTTGGCCGTCGGGGTTCTGTTCCCGGGTGGGTGGCTGCTCGAGCCGTCGATTTCCCGGCGGCACGAGGGCCTCACGGCGCCGTTCACGGTGGGTGACTCGACGACGCTCCGCCCCGGGCATTATCGCTGGGTTGAAGCCGCCCTGACCGCGCATGGAAACATCGGCTCGGCCCTGACGATCGACGGCCGGTTCGAAGCGGGTGGTCTCTACGACGGAAGCCAGGTCGGCGGCGGGATGTCGGTCGACTGGCGGCCGGCCGGCTGGATGACTGCCGCGGTGTTGACGGACGTGACCCACGTCCGACTGCCTCGGGGCGGCTTCGATCGGGTGCTGGTGGGCGCTCGCATCCTGGTCCGGCCGACCCGACGGACCGCCGTCAGCACGCTGATCCAATACAACAACAGCGTCCGGCTCTGGACCGCCAACGCCAGGATTACCTGGCACGACCGATGGGGCACCGGAGTGACGATTGCGCTGGAGGACGCGCACGAGGCGGATCGCCTCTGGCGGTGGGTGCGGCCCCAAGTTCGGACCGTGTCGATCAAGCTGTCGAAGCAGCTCGATGTCGGGCCTCGGATCAGTCGATGACGGGACCGTCGATCGTGCGTCGATCGTACCACGTTTCCCAGGTGAGCGGGCAGCCGTGGCCGAACGGGGGATTGGGGTGACCGGAACGGCCGAGGAGGGCGTGGAGCATTTCGTGGCGGACCACCAGCTCGTGTTCGCGGTACGCGTCGGCGAGGAAGATCCGGTCGCCGGGTTCCCATCTTCCGACGCACGTGCCGCTCGGACAGGTGAAGGCTCGACCGGGGACGGCCGCCCAACGGATCTCCGAAAAGTCGCCCCGTTTGCCGGAGCAGACCTCGGTTTCCGCCCACCAGGTCCGGTAGGCCTGGGGCGGATCGAACGGAATGGCGCCCTCGGGCTCGAACCCACAAGCTCCGACGGCGGTGCAGCAAAGTGCCAGTGCAACGGCGCGCATCATGGCGTCCTTCCGGTAAGCCGGTGGCCTGCTGGTCGTTATCGGCCAGGGTCGGGAACGGCTTGAATCGGTGGTGCTGGACGCGCGTCCGTAACGATGTCGTATCGGCAAGAGGCGTGCCCTCCGGGCCCGCCGGTATTCATGAGGAGGTTGCGCGGTGAGAACTCGTGGCTTGGTTGCCGTGGTCCTCGGCATTCTGTCGGCTTGTGGGGACTCGGGGCGGTCGTTGGCCGATGCCGCTCACGACGAAGGAACCGTGACGGTCGATGGCGCGTCGCTCTTCTTCCGAGTTCTTGGGAGTGGGCCTGATACGGTGGTCGTCGTGGCGGGGGGGCCGGGCCTCCCGATGGACTACCTCGGGCCGGCGGTCGTGCCGCTACGGCGGGATGCCACCTGGATTCTCTACGACCCGCGCGGGGCTGGGCGCTCGACCGGTGCGGACTCGACCGTTGGGTTACCGCGGGACGTGGCGGATCTCGACTTGATGCGGACTCATTTCCGGCTCGAACGGATGACCCTGGTCGGTCACAACACCGGCGCGGCCGTGGCGGCCCGTTATGCGATCGACCACCCGGATCGGGTCTCCCGCCTCGCGTTGGTGAGTCCGTATCCAATCTCCCAGGGATTTCTCTGGGCCTGGCACCTCCTTGATCGGGACACCGCGCTGTTTCGGCGGGGCGCCGAAGCGTATCCCGCGTCCCGGCAGTCCGGGTCCGTGCAAGGGTTTTGCGAGCAGTATTGGTTCTGGTATTTCCAGCCGGTCTACCAGCCTGCGGATCTTCCGGGCAAGCTGGCCGCCGAATCGGTGTGCGGTGGGCCGGTCGAGGCGTTGGTGGATCCGTCTCGCCGTCAGCTGGCGTGGCTCCGCTCGGCGCATGCCCACGACTGGCGGGCCGATGTCGCCGCCATCGCGGTGCCGGTGCTCGTCATCGAAGGGGTCAAGGGGACCGAACGCCACCTGTTCCAGTCTCACGCGGAGACCTGGGCCTTCAATATCCCCGACGCGAGGATGGTCGCGCTGAAGGGCGGGTCGCTGCTCCCGTGGCTCGCCAATCCGGAGCCGTTCCGATTGGCGATGCAGGCGTTTCTCCGAGGCGGATGGCCGGCCGACGCCTATCGGCCGACCGATCCGGAGCAGGTTCGAACGGCCGCAACGCCTCCGCCGACCCCGTGACTCACGGCGTCCCGGTCCACCCCCGCGACCAGCCGGTGAACCACGGGATCCGGTTGCCTTGCGCCGTCGCGGCGGCCGAAGCGCCAAAGTAGGTCGCGAGTCCATCGAAGAACGGGTCGCTGGGGGCCGCGGGTGCCCCGCTCGCGGCTGGCGAGCCCGGCGTCGGCCGGATGTCGAGGGTGAGGGTGTTGAAAGGCGCCACGAGCGCCGGATCGACCAGGAGATTGCCGCGCGCCGGGTCGGTGCCGAAGGCGTGTTCGTCGAGGCAATCCGAGTCGGTGGCAAACGGCTCGCCGTTGCCGTGGAAGATG
>CADEGB010000196.1:0-3715 GCA_902826755.1 uncultured Gemmatimonadota bacterium | reverse complement strand
ACCAGGAACTGGCCGAGACCGAGCCAACCATCATCCCAGGCCAACCCGGCGCCGGCGCTGCCGGTCACGAGAACGTGGCCGACGTTGACGGTTCCCCCCGACACGAAGATGCCGGAGCCGGCGCTTCCGTGAACCTGGACGAAGTCGACCACGGTCCCGAAGCCGGTTCCCAGCAACGCCAGGCCGGGCGTGGGGCCGTTCCCCGCGAACTGGCCGCCGTATTCGATCCGGACGAATCGGAGGGTCCCGCTCGCGTTGTCCACCAGGCACCCGCCGTACATCTCGGTGCTGCCGATCGTCTGCTTCTCCGGGCAGACGACGATTCCGCCGGGCCCGCTGACGTCGTTGTTGATCAATGCCAGGCCGTTGAGCACGACACCACCCCAGCACCCCGGCGTCGGGACCGCGGCGGCGCACGTCATGACGATCGGCTCGAGGAAGGTCCCCGACGCTTCGACCCTGCCGCCGCGCAGCACCATCAGGGTACCCCGACTGGCGGGGTCTCCCTCGAGGCGGGTGCCGGGCGGGATCGTCAGGACGGTACCGCCGGTGACCTTGACGATGCCCTGGAGTTCGTAGACCGTATCGCGGCTCAGAGTCCGGCTGGCCGTCAGGCTGCCGGTCAGGACGGCGCGACCGGCGGCCGGCTGCCGACCCGGGATGGCCTCTCGCACGATCGGCTGATCGTTGCCAACCCCGTCGTTGGCGATGGCGACGGCGTCGAGGATGGTGACGATCCGGCTGCCATCGACTTCGACGCCAGGCGGCGCCGGATCGCCCGCTTCGCCGAGGCCCGGGAGGTTGAAGGGGAAGACGTTGGCGGCGACGACCTGGTCCTTCGAGGCATCGGTGATCAGCGGCAGGTTGCCGACGCTCAGGTTGGCCGCGGCGTAGGCATCCACGATGTTGATGAAACCGTCGAGGGTGACGTCCCCGAACAGGGTCGCCGCCCCCGGCACCCGGGCTGGCCCGGCGGCTGGGGCGGCCACGCCGGCCACCGCGGCCCAGTCGGCAACGGTCAGGCGTCGGGGCGGGGCCGCTGCGTCGACCCGGGCGGACGTCTCGCTCCCGCGAACCGCGCCGGCCTGCACCCGGATCGGCCCGTTCGACGTGGCCGCCTCGTCGACTTGGTACCAGAGGCTCGAGTGATACTCGGGGCCGGTGACCTCGAAGAGAAAAGTCCCCGCTTCGGCTCCCAGGGTCGGGACGGCCAGGCTGGCGATCCGGAGTCGCCCGGTTGCCTCCTCCATGTCATTCACGATCGTGAACGGCCCAACTGGTCCCGGCTGCCCGAGGTACCGAAGCCGGGAGGGATCGAACCCGAGGGTACCTCGAACCCCGGCGAGTTCCACGTCCGTCCGGATCGCGAGCCGGACCGCCACGATGCCGCGAGGGCTGGCGGCCGTATCGGAGACGACCAGCTGGAACGCGCCGGCGAGGGGGCGCGCCTCCGTTGGCGCGATGGAGGGGCTGTCGCAGCCGGCGAGCGCCGACGCGAATGAGACGAAGGCGATCAGTCGGCGCATGGCATTGGCTCAGCGAAAGAGGTCGGCGTCTTCGATCCGGCTGAAATGGCCGGCTCGATCGAACAGATAGAGGATGACGGCTTGATAGGCGGCGAAGGTCGGTCGACCGGACCCGAGTGGGACATCGGGGACGGCGGTGCCGAGGTAGCCAGCGGTGTTGAAGATCCCGATGTCGGGCCGACCGTCGGTCGGACCCAGGGTGCCGTCAGCGAGGCGCGCGGTCCCGAAGAACCCGAGGAAGTCGCCGTCGGCGTCGTCTGCTTCGAGCTCGGTCCGGATCGCCACCAGGTCGAGGAACGAGGCGTTGAACCTCGTCGGGAACGGCGCGGAGCCAGGGCGGGGCGCCAGTGGAGCCTCGATGATGCCGCTGCTGTTGCCGAACTTGTCGACGACCCGAACCGCCGCGCACCCCGCGGTGGCCACCGAGTCGGGGAGCCCCAGTTCGTACCACCCGATCACCACGACCGAGTCCCGCCCGCCGGTTCGTCCACCCGACAGCCCGCCGCGGGTTCGGCCCCCGTCCCCGATCAGGCTTCGCCGGCGACAGTCGGTCAGGTCCCAGAAGTAGCGATCGATGTCGCGATCCGGATCGGTGGCGTAGAGCACGAATCCGTTCACCCCATCCCGATAGCTCGCGACCGCGCTGCGCAGGATGGGGCGCGCCGCTGGATCGGAGCAGGCAACTCGGAAGGCGAGATCCGCCCCTCCGGTGGGGAGAATCCTGACGGATTGGCTCGATCCGCCGTCGCTCACGACCTCACAATTCTCAGCGACATGTCCCATCCGCACGGCGTGGCGCCCGGGCGCGAGATCGCCCACGATAACGGTGTCGTTGGCCCCGATCAGGCCGATCTGCTCGGCGCCGTCCGGGCCCTCGATTCGGTACACGAACGTCTCGTCGAGCTGCTGACCCGACGTCAGGTTCTCGATCACCAGTTGAGCGCGGCAGAAGACCACGAACCGGAGGATGGCCGTGTTGGTCTCCGCCACGAGGACGGCCGATTGCTTGGTGGCGTTGGCCTGGACCCGGCACTCGGGCGGCAGATCGGCGATTTCCACCTGGTAGGTGGCCGGTGGCACCGAAAGCAGCACCGTGTCGGACGCGGCCACGGCCACCGTGGTGTCGAGGCCGAGGGAGAGGGAGCTTTCGGTGACGCGATAGCGGTAGCCGGGTTGCGGTGCGTCGCCGCTCGGCGCCTCGGTCCTGGTGATGATGGCGAGGTACGGCGGGCCGCTCCTCGGCGGAATGTCGAGCGGACTGTAGTCGCTGCAGGCGGCGATCGCCGCCGCGGCCAGGCTGAACACCGCCACTCGTCGTTTCGTCATCGAAACTCCTCTACCTTGACGACACGACTGCAGCGGTCCGGATGGACCGCTGCAGTCGATCGTAACCCCCTCGATCCGCCCGGGAGACACTCCCGGACGGACCGTTATGCACTGACTCAGGGCTTGAAGAACTGGGTCTGCCCGTAGCCGCGGGTCCAGCCGGCATACCACGGAATCACGTTCTTGCCGCCGGGCGGAACGGCGCCGATGTAGGCCACCGTCTGGATGTAGGTGTTGCCCGCCGGAGCAGCCGCCCCGCCGGTTGCCGCCGCGTTGGCCGCCCCGCCGACCAGGCGGAAGTCGGGCGCGATGGCGTCGAACGGATCGATCATCGGAGCAAAGCTGGCCGGCAGCGAAGCCTGGAACCGGTTGCCGGGCTCGGCGGCAAGGAACGCCGCTTCGTCCGCATTGGTCGGCGCGCACTTCGTCGGCGTGGTGGTGCCGGTCGGGAACGCGTTGCCGTTGGCCAGGAAGTTGTACCCGTCGAAGATCGAGTTGGTGATGCGGAGCTGATCACTCGGCGCGCCGCCGATGTCGCAGGTCTGCGCGTCGTCGAGACGGAACACCCGGCCCCAGCTGTGCACCAGCAGGTTGGCGATCGTCGGGTGGCCACCCTTCCGGATGTGGAGGGCGTCCTCGCTGGTGTTGCTACCGGCCGGTTGGGTGGCCGGATCCGACGGGCTCGGCTGGCCGACCAGGGTCGCGTTGTAGAGGACGAACGCGGTCCGGGGTTCGAGCAGGTTGCCCGCGCCGCTGGCCTGGGCGTTGTCGATCTCGAGGCCCTTGTCCGCGTCGGCGGGGTTGTGCTGGATGATGAAGAACTGGTTGCTGCCGGCGTACCCTTGGGTGGCGTCGAAGTGATC
>CADEGB010000195.1 GCA_902826755.1 uncultured Gemmatimonadota bacterium | reverse complement strand
GTGAAGGTGGACATCGGCGCCTTGGCCGCGTCGAGCCCCCAGAGTTTCCAAACCGGCACCCCAAGTCGCTTGCCGACCAGATCGTGGAGGGCCGTGGAGAGGGCCGCCCGGACCGAGTTGTTCCCGATCAGCCAATTCTCCATTGCCTGTTCGGCGTCTTCGAGCTGGAAGGCATCGTACGGCATGACGGTGGCGTAGGCCTCGAGCGCGGCCAGGGCGGTTTCGATCGTCTCGCCGTAGAACATCTGGGGCGTGGCCTCGCCCCACCCTTCGAGGCCGTCCTGATCGATCACCTTCACCAGCAGCGTCCGGTACGTGTCCCGGCTGCCGCGGGCGATCTTGAACGGGTACTTGGTCTTGATCTGGAGGACTTCGGCTTGGATCCGGAGACGGGTCGACACGATGGTCTCTTCGGGTGGGTGGTGGGAGAGGGCGGCGGGAGCACCCCGGCGCCCGGGAATTGTATACAAAGTCCGGGTCGGCGCAACTCCAATGGGTGCTACCGGAGGGCTGCCGCCACGGCCACGACCCCATCGGCCAGCCGGGCGGGGATGTACCCGCCTTCCATCAGGGCCACGACCGGCACCGACGGAAACCGGGTCCGGATTCGATCGACCCAGGCCGTATAGTGTTCCGGCTCGAGGGTAAAGCCGCCGAGGAGGTCGCCCGCCATCGAGTCGAAGCCGGCCGACACCACGATCAACTCGGGCGGGAAATCGGCCGTGGCCGTCACCACCGCTTCCCAGAAGGCCGCGACGTAGCGGTCGGGCGGGAGTCCGGCCCGCATCGGCACGTTGAAGACGTTGCCGACACCCCGCTCCTCGGCGGCCCCGGAAAATGGCCAGTGCGGCCACTGATGCATCGACACGAACCGAATCGTGGGATCCGCCTCGATCAGCGCCTGGGTACCGTTCCCGTGATGGACATCCCAGTCGACGATGAGAACGCGCCCCCGGCCAAGCGCCTGCGCCTCGCGGGCCACGATGACTGCGGTACCGAGGAGGCAGAAGCCCATCGAGGCTTCCCGGAGGGCGTGATGCCCCGGCGGCCGGATGGCCGCGAAGGCGGGGACCCCGACAAGGGCGCTGTCGAGCGCGGAAAGAGCCGCCTCGGTCGAGCCGAGTGCCGCCTCCCAACTCCAGGCGTTCATGACGGTGTCGGGGTCAAGCCGACCGCCGCCCGCCGCGGCCACCGCGGCCAGCCGGTCGAGATAGGCGTCGGGATGCACTCGACGGATCGCCTCGAGTGGGTCTCGCGAACCTTCTCGGAGCGCGCCGGGGTCCACCGTCCGGACCCGGTCGAGCACCGCCCGGAGCCGCGCCGGAGCCTCGGGGTGGTGATGGCCCGCCTGGTGCTCGAGGCACCGCGGCCGGGTAAAGATCGGCGCCAGTGGCCCCGCGAGTTGCTCCACCCGACGTTACTTGGCGGGAATCCGACGCCGAGGCAGGACGATCAAGGCGCCGTTGGCGACGATCCCGGCCTCGCCCACGGTCGTCTCGCCCTCGGGCACCTCGGCGCCCCGGAACTTGACGAGATACCGATCCGCGGCCGAGGCAACCCGAGCCTGGCGGAGCGCGCGGGCTTTGAGATCCGCCACCCGCACGGTGGGCGGGACCTCGAACGCGATTTCATCCCAGGTGTCGAGCACCATGACTCGAACCGGAATCGGGTTCATACGGGGCTCCCGGGTAGCGTGGCGAGGAACCGACCGACGGCCTGGTCGAACAACAGCGTTGACGCCCGGACCCGGTGCCCCTGATCGACCGGAAAGACCGCGATCGCGATCTCCTCCCCGCCCTGCCCGCGGAGGCAGAGGTGCGAGGGCCCCTCTTTTTCGGGATAGGCCGCCTGATTGGGTACCCGCTCGGCAAAGAAGAGCTTGGCGCGGGACAGCACGTCCGCCGGGCCGAGCGTGGTGACGGTTTCGTGGACCATGGCCTTACCGTTTCAGGATGGTGATGCCGGTCGGCTGCGCGGGCACCGGCACGGTGCTCGTGACCTTCCGGGTCGCGAGGTCGACCACGTCGACGGCGCCGGGGTCGGACCCGATCGACTCCTGCGACACATAGGCGTACTTGCCGTCGGGCGAGAACGCGACGCCGTGGACGATCTTCTTGGTCGATTTGATCCGGGCCACCTCGGTGAGCGACCGGGCGTCGATGATGCTGAAGCTCTGATCCTTCTTGTTGGTGACCAGGAGGATCGACCCATCCGGCGACGGTTCCACGTTGTAGGCACCCGTCCCGACCGGAATCTCCTTGATCAGGGTCAGGGTGGCCGCGTCCCAAACCTGGACCGTGTTGCCGTAGTTGCAGGCCGCATAGAGCGTCTTGTCATCCGGCGAGACCGACACGAACGTGCCAGCGCACTCCTTGTCGAGAATACCGGGCGATGCCGGGGGGTGCTGCGTGTGCTGGGTATGGGCGGCGGGCTTGGTGTGGTCCATCGCGTTCATGTCGTGGCCCTTGCCGATCTTGACCCGTCGGGAAATGGCAAAGGTGTTGATATCGACCTCGAGCAGCTCGTCGCTGTTCATGCACGAGACGTAGGCAAAGGTCCCGGCGTGATTGACCTTGACTCCGTGGGGCATGTCGCACGCCGCCAGGTCGGTGATCTTCGCCATCGTAGGCACGTGCACGATGGAGACGACGTTGACGCGGGGGCGGTCGCCGTGGAAGTCGGAGTTGGCCACGAAGGCGAACTCGCCGTCTGGGGTGATGGCGATGGTGGTCGGGAACAGCTCGACGGTGGCCTTGCCCATCAGGGAATCGTTGTCGGCGTCGAACCGCCAGAGGGTCCCGAACGGCACCCCGTGGGCGATCGTGACGAAGTACGACTTCATGTCCGGCGCCACGGTGATGTTGTGGGGGCCGTCGATATCGGCCGGCATGATGCCCACCGGCACCACCCGATCGAGGACCAGCGAAGCGCCGCTGGGTTTGAACCAGGTGACGATGTCACCCGATTCGCTCACCACGCCGACCTTGAAAGAGGGTCCCTGGGCCGCCGCTCCGGTGGATACCAAGAGCGCTCCGAGTATGAACCCGCCAATCCGTCGCGTCATACCTACCACCTTCCCCTTGCTAGTCGACTTGCGCCCAGATCTCCCGCTGATCCGGCACCGGAGCCTTCAACACGTCGAGCAGTCGCGGCGGGCGAACCAGCACCAGCACGAGCTCGCCTGGCGGCGGGGCCTCGAGCCCCTGCACCGACAGGAACGCCGGATAGGCCAGGTCGGCCGGCAGATTGACCCGATATCGGTGCCCCGCCCATGGGAACCGGATCGCGCCACCGGCACTGTCCCGCTCCATCTCGATAAAATAGTCGTCCTCGACCCGAAACAGGCCGCCGGGAAGGCGTTCGCCGTCCCGATAGAACACCGGGTCGAACGACTCCCCCGCCAGCCTGGCGTAGTTGTGCTCCACCGCTTCGTCGAGCGACTCGAGCGCCGGCTCCCGGGCCCGCCATTCGACGTGATGGCGGATCTCGTGGGTCAGGGTCTCCCAGATCTCGTGATGCCAGTCGAAATCGTCCTGGTCCCGCGCCAGCGCCTCGAACGAGCCGTGATACAGCACCACCCGGCTCTGGATCGCGTCCGGATCGTCCGAGGTCGACGGGAGCGGGACACACTCGCCCAGCGTGAAGATCTCGTTGCGCTCCGGATGGGCCACGGTCCGCGGTGAGACCACGATCTCGGCGATCCCGTCGAGGAACTCGTCGGGAATCTCGTCCGCCAGCCGGCGCACCATCGTTTCGAACTCGGTCAACTGCATCGCGGACCAGCCCGCGGGCTACAGCCGCTCCTGGAGGTAGCCCAGAACCTGGCCGATCGCGATCCGCTCCTGCACCATCGTGTCCCGGTGACGAACCGTGGCCTGCCCATCCTCCGCCGACTGGCCGTCGATGGTGACGCAAAACGGCGTTCCGACCTCGTCCATCCGGCGGTACCGCCGCCCGATGGCCCCGCTGTCGTCGAAGAAGCAGGTGAAGTGCTTCCGCAGATCGTTGTACAACTCGGTGGCCATTTCCGGCATCCGGTCCTTGTTCACGAGTGGCAGCACCGCGGCCTTGATCGGGGCCACGACCGGGTGAAACCGCATCACCACCCGGGTTTCGCCCTCGACCTCTTCCTCGTGGTAAGCGTCTGCCAGCACCGTCAGGGTCACCCGATCGGCGCCCGCCGAGGTCTCGATGATGTACGGAAGGAACCGCTCCCCCGAGGCCTGCTCGAAGTACTCGAGCTTCTTGCCGGAGTACTCCTGGTGCCGCTTGAGGTCGAAGTCGGTCCGATTGTGGATGCCCTCGATCTCCTGCCAGCCAAACGGGAACTCGTACTCGATGTCGTAGGCCGCTCGGGCGTAGTGCGCCAGTTCGGTCGGACCGTGTTGGTGCCACCGAAGCTTGTCGCGGGTCAGACCGAGGTCGTAGTGCCACGCCATCCGGAGCCCTCGCCACCGCTCGAACCACTCGTCGTCCTGACCGGGCTTGACGAAGAACTGCATTTCCATCTGCTCGAACTCGCGGGTCCGGAAGATGAAGTTCCCCGGTGTGATCTCGTTCCGAAACGCTTTCCCAATCTGGGCAATCCCGAAGGGAATCTTCTGGCGCGAGCTGTTGAGGACGTTGAGATAGTTGACGTAGATCCCCTGCGCCGTCTCCGGCCGGAGGTAGATCACCGCGGCGGAGTCCTCCACCGGGCCCATGAACGTCTTGAACATCAGGTTGAAGAGGCGGGGCTCGGTCAGATCGCAGGTCGAGTGTTCCCCGGGGTGCTTCGAGGGCTTCTGGGGACACTGAGCGTCCGGGAGCTTGTCGGCACGGAACCGGGCCTTGCAGGTCCGGCAATCGACCAGCGGATCGGTGAACCCCGCCACGTGGCCCGACGCCTCCCAGACCTTCGGATGCATCAGGATGGCAGCGTCGAGTCCCTCGATGTCGTCCCGCGCCTGCACCATAGCGCGCCACCAGCGATCCTTGACGTTCCGCTTCAGTTCGACACCCAGCGGCCCGTAGTCCCAGACCGACCCGAGGCCGCCGTACACCTCGGAACTTTGAAAGACGAACCCTCGCCGTTTGCAGAGGGAGACCAGCTTGTCCATCAGGGTCTGGGTAGCCATGGTCGAACCAAGGATCGGGACGGAAGCTCGGACGCCGGGTGCGTTCGGCCGCTCCGCCAAACTTAGAGGTGGGCTAACCCATGGGCAAGCAACGATTTGCGCGCTGGCAAAGTGCGTTTTCCCGGAGTTTTTCCCGCCCCCTCAGTGTGGCACAGGTGCCACAATGGTAGGCCTGGCAATAACTTAGAGGGTGGCACCGGGTGGCTTGGACTTTGCCATCTTCTTGCACCCCAGACGGACGTCGCCAGCCCGACTCGAGTCGAGACGGAGTGACGCCCAGCAGGCCGGAGGAACCAATGCAACTTCGTTCAGTCACGCTCGACCGCCGAGGCTACTCCCTCGGTGAGCTGCTCTGGGTCATCGTGATCCTCGGCATCCTCACCGCGCTAGCCGTGCCCCGGCTCGACTGGATGCGCTACCGGCTGAATGCCGAGCAGCGGAACATTTCGCTCCAGCTCACCTACGCCCAGCGGCTGGCGGTGAGCCTCCAGCACAACGTCCAGGTCACGGTCAACCGGAGCACCCGGCGGCTGGTGGTCGACGAGGACGCCAACAACGATGGGACCTACGCGTCGAGCGAACGGCGCCGGGTCATCCAGCTCGACGACGGTGTGAACTTCGAGAAGAACGGGGTGGCCGACCTGCCCGCCCCGTCCCCGACCAACGAACTCACCACGATCGTCTACCGGCGCGACGGCAGCGCCGATCAGTCCGGGGTCATCTTCATCAATTCGATCCGGGGCGTCAGCCTCAGTACCAACACCGACGCCCGGGCGCTCGAAATCACGCGCGCCACGGGCCGAGCCACCTCGTACCGCTATCTCAACAGCGCCTGGGTCAAGGGGATGTGATGAACCGCAAAGGCTTCACGCTGATCGAAGTGCTGATCGCGGTGGTGCTCTTGAGCCTCGCCGTCATCAGCCTGGGCCAATTCATGGGCAAGTTCCAGAACGCCACGGCCAAGGCCACCCTCCTTTCGACGATGACCAGCATCGCCAAGGAGCGGATCGAGTTGATCCGAGGCGACCCCCGCTATGCGACGCTGGCCACCCGATTCGGGTCCGGCGCGAGCGCTGACACCACCGGGTTCCCCGGCTATTCGATGATCCGCCGCCGGACCATCGTGAACCGGGACGTCTCCGGGTCGCCGGCCCGGGACCGGACCACGGTCACGGTCCGGGTCTTCACGACCACCACCATCGTCAAGGACACGGTCAGCCTGACCGCCGTGATCGCGAGGCCCTGATGACCAGCGCAGAACGGATCCGCCGCCGGAGTGAGTCCGGCTTCTCGCTCGTCGAACTCCTGGTGACGTTGATCGTGCTCAGCATGATCATGGGCACCACGGTGATGTTCTTTCAGAGCCAGAACAAGAGCTTCATCAAGGGCGGGGAGAAGATGGACCTCCTCCAGAACGCCCGCTACTCGGTCAGTCAGGTGGAGCGGCTGGTCAGGACCCTCGGTGCCGGCGTCACCGGCGAGCAACCGATGCTGGTCTATGGCGGCGACAACGTGATTGCCTTCAACACGGACTACACCGAGGTCGACACCACCGACTACCGGTGGGCCGTCAACTGGAACCCCTCCGTTGATGCCCGGATGGCGGAAGCCTGGCTGCTCGGCGATGCGGGCGCGATCCCGAATTCGTCCCCGTCCTACACCTATCCGGCCCAGACGTTCCTGCTCGGCAGCGGCGCCGTGAGCCCGGCCGAAACCAAGATGTTCTGGTTCGCGGCCGATACCACCACGGCCCGGACCGATGACTACATCCTCTGGGAGCGCACCAACGCGGGCACCGCGGAGTACATCGCCCGCAACATCCTGGCGTATCCCGGCCGGCCGTTCCTCGAATTCTTCCTGGCCCGGCGGTTGGCTTCCGGCGCCGATACGGTCGTGGTGGCCAGCGGCTCGCTGCTCCCCCTGAAGCGCCTGGTGCTGACCTCGTCGTTCACCTCCGCGGACACGGCCAACGCGGTCCGGCCGGACAGCGTGCGCGCCATCCGGATCAACATCCGGGTCACCAACGGCAAGACCGGCTCCGAGGAACGGACCCGCGACTTCTCCCAGATCATCCAGGTCCCGAATAACGGGCTCCCGTCGCCCAACGTGTGCGGACGGTCCCCGTTTGGTCCGGCCACGTTCGCGGCGGTCCAGGACACCGTGCCCGGGAGCGGCACCATCATCCTGAACTGGACCCGGTCGCCGGACCACGGGGGCGGCGAATACGATGTCCGGCAGTACGTCCTCTACCAGCGGGACGATACCGCCACCGTCTGGACCGACCCGCTGATGATGGTCCGGGCGGATACCACCACCGCCTACTCGGTGACCATCGCCGGCCTCGTCACCACGGCGGCCTACGACTTCGGCATCGCGGCTCAGGATTGCACGCCGAGTCAATCGACGATTACCAGTGTTACCCAGACGGCTCCGTAGCCCGGGAGATCGCCCCATGTCCTCGATCCGGAACGAACGCGGGATCGCCCTGATCCTGACGCTGCTCATCACCCTGGCCGTCGCGGCACTCGCGATCGGCGGTGTGATGATCGCCGGCAGCGGCACCCTGACGGCCAAGTTCAACGCCAAGGAAGCGGCCCTCCACTCCCTGGCGGACGCCGGCCTCGAGGTGGCGCGGGACTCGATCAATCGAGCACCCACCATCCTCCCCGACACCGGCTATATCCAGATCGTGCCGGCCGCGTCCATCGTCGACGCCGAGGGCGGGACGGTGGCCGGCTACACCCGGACCGTCTACGCCGGCAAGACCGGTGGCCGCACCGGCGGCCCGGCCACGGCCGGACAGTACGGCAGCAACTTCATGAGCATTCTCTCGGTGATCAACGACCCGCGCGGATCGGTGGCCGCCCGGCGCGGGCTCTTCACCCAGGAATCGTGGTCCCGGTTTGCCGTGGCCATCAACCTCTGGAGTCACTCCGGCGTCGTCTACGGGTGCGGCGAGTCGATCGCGGGGCCGTTCCACTCCAACCACAATCTTCAGCTCCAGGGCAGTTGCTCGAGCCCCAAGGTCGACTTCTTCGGCGCCGTCAGCGTCGTCGGCAGCATCACCAACACGCCGTCAGGCAACTTCACCAAAGGCTACACCACCGGCGCGAGCGGGTTGGCCTGGCCGACGGCTGCCCAGCTCGCCACCATGCAGGCGTATGCCCAGGACGCCGACGCCGTCGGGGGCGACTACGACATCACCGGT
>CADEGB010000194.1 GCA_902826755.1 uncultured Gemmatimonadota bacterium | reverse complement strand
TCCCTCGAGTACTCCCATACCATCATGGCGGCATCCGGCCACGCGGCCGAGAAGGCCCTGGCCGACTCGATGGCCAAGCACAAGGGGAAATACATCCTCCTGGTGACCGGATCGGTGCCCCTGGCCGAGGACGGCATCTATCTCACCATCGGCGGTCGGACCGCCAAGGTGATTCTCGAGGAGGCGGCGGCGGGCGCGGCGGCGGTCATTGCGGTCGGCGCCTGCGCCCATTTCGGGAGCGTCCAGGCGGCGCGACCGAACCCGACCGGCGCGGTCGGGGTGGGTGACATCATCAAGGACAAGCCGGTGGTCAACATCGCGGGCTGCCCGCCGATCGCCGACGTCGTCACCGCCACCGTCGCCCACTTCCTGACGTTCGGTCGGTTGCCGTCAGTCGATTCCGACGGACGCCCGCTCTTTGCCTACGGCGCGCGGATCCACGACCAATGCCCCCGGCGCGCCAACTTCGACGCCGGCCAATACGTCGAGGTGTTCGACGACGAAAATGCCCGGAAGGGCTGGTGTCTCTACAAGGTGGGCTGCAAGGGGCCGGCGACGTTCTCGCCCTGCCCGATCTTCCAGTGGAACAGTGGGACCAGCTGGCCAATCGGCGCGGGTCACCCGTGCATCGGGTGCACCGAGCGGAATTTCTGGGACACGATGACCCCGTTCTATGGCCGGCTGCCGGACGTCGGCGGCTTCGGGATCGAGCAGCGGGTTGACCTGATCGGCGCGGCCCTCGCGGTCGGCGCCACGGCCGGCGTGGCCGCGCACGCGGTGGCCACCGGGGTCCATCAGCATCGAGAGCGGCAGAAACAGCGGCACCTGCCGATCGTCGGCCAGGGTCCAACCGACCCGCCGGCGGCTCCCCCTTCGACCCCCACCGGCGGCGCCTGAGGAGATTCGACCATGGCCACCAAACTCGTCGTTGATCCCATCACCCGGATCGAGGGTCACCTCCGGATCGAAGTTCAGACCGATCGGGGGCGGATCGACGGGGCCTGGGCCTCGGCGACCCAGTTCCGCGGGATCGAGACCATCATGAAAGGGCGCGACCCCCGCGACGCCTGGGCGTTCGTTCAGCGGATCTGCGGGGTCTGCACCGTGGTGCATGCCGTCGCGTCGTGCCGGGCGGTCGAGGATGCCCTCGGCATCACGATCCCGGCCAACGCCAATCTGATTCGCAATCTGGTCCACGGGATGCAGTTCGTGCAGGACCACGTCATTCACTTCTATCATCTCCACGCGCTCGACTGGGTCGACGTGGTCAGCGCGCTCAAGGCGGACCCGGCCGGCACCGCCCGGATCGCCGCCTCGCTGTCGCCGTGGCCAAACAACTCGCCGACGTACTTCAAGTCGGTGCAGGACCGCCTCGCCAAGTTCGTCAAGAGCGGCCAGCTCGGGATCTTCACCAATGGGTATTGGGGCCATCCGGCCTACAAGCTTCCACCCGACGTGAACCTGCTGGCGGTGGCACACTATCTCGAGGCGCTCGACTGGCAGCGCGACGTGATCCGCCTCCACACCATTTTCGGCGGCAAGAACCCGCATCCCAACTTCCTGGTCGGCGGGATGGCCTCGGCAATCAACCTCGACGACACCGCCACCATCAACGCGGAGCGGCTGGTCGACGTCCAAGCCATGATCAAGCGGGCCCAGGCGTTCGTGGAGCAGGTCTACTATCCGGACCTGATCGCCATCGCCGGGTTCTACAAGGACTGGGCCAGCATCGGCGGCGGCGTTCCGAACTTCCTGGCCTGCGGCGAGTTCCCCGAACGGGACATCAAGGACGTCGACAAGCTCTACTTTCCCCGCGGCATCATCCTCGATCGGGACCTGAGCCGGGTCCACCCCTACGACCAGAAGCTGGTGAAGGAGTACATCACCAGTTCCTGGTACGAATACCCGGGCGGCGATGATCAGGGCCTCCACCCGTTCGAGGGAGAGACCAATCCGAAGTACACCGGTCCGAAGCCACCCTACGATTACCTCCAGGGCGAGAAGAAGTACACCTGGATGAAGGCCCCGCGGTACGAAGGACGGGCCATGCAGGTCGGGCCGCTGGCCCGGATGCTGGTGGCGTACGCGTCCGGCCATAAAGAGGCGCAGTCGCTGGTTTCCGAGGTGCTGACCAAGCTCGACGTTGGGCCAGCCGCGCTGTTCTCCACCCTCGGCCGGACGGCGGCGCGCGGGATCGAGACGGTGATGATCGCGAGAGCGATGAACACCTGGTTTGGACAGCTGGTCGACCGGATCAAGAGCGGCGACACCCGGACGTTCGACGACAGCAAGTGGGAACCGGCCAAATGGCCGGCCACCAGCGAGGGGTATGGCTTCCTCGATGCCCCCCGCGGCGCCCTTGGCCATTGGGTCCAGATCGCCGACGGGAAGGTGTCTCGCTACCAGTGCGTCGTGCCGAGTACCTGGAATTGTTCGCCTCGCGACGCCCAGGGCCAGATGGGGCCGTACGAGGCCTCCCTGGTGGACAACCACCCGCTGGCCGATCCCGAGCGTCCGCTCGAGATTCTCCGGACCATCCACTCGTTCGATCCGTGCCTGGCCTGCGGGGTGCACGTCCTCGACGGCACCGGGAAGACGGTCGCGGAGGTCAAGGTCCAATGACCACGCCCACCGCGGGACCTGAGCACAAGGGTCACGTGGAACCCGAGTTGTACGGGACCTTCGACTTCGTTCGTCGGGTTCCGCCGCCCAGCGGTCACTACCGCTGGGTCTACCTCTGGGAGCGGCCGCTCCGCCTGATGCACTGGGTGGCCGCCCTCTGCCTGATCGTGCTGACGATCACCGGGTTCTACATCGGCAAGCCCTACTTCCTGACCAGTGGCGACACCAGCAACCACTTCCTGATGGGCTGGTTCCGGTTCGCGCATTTTTCGGCCGCGGCGGTGTTCGTGATGACGGGCATCGTCCGGATCTACTGGCTGTTCATGGGAAACCGGTTCGAACGGCTCCCCGCCCTGTTTCCGATCCGGCCCCGCGACTGGGTCAACCTGTTCCGGATGACCAAGTTCTACCTGATGATCGAGCCGGAGAAAGCACCCCGCTACCTCGGCCATAACCCGCTCCAGCAGATGGCCTACACCGGCATGTACGGCCTGGCCGTGCTGAGCGTGCTGACCGGGTTTGCGCTGTACGGCCAGGCCGAACCGGGAGGGTTCTTCCACGGCATGACCGGATGGATGGTGAGTCTGGTCGGGCTCCAGGGGCTGCGGTTCGTCCATCACGTGGTGACGTGGGGTTTCCTGATCTTCATTCCCATCCACATCTACCTGGCGGTCCGGGCCGACCACATCGAGCGGACCGGTGTCATTTCTTCGATCATCAGCGGCGGGCGCTTCGTCCCCTCGGACGAGGAGTTCGAGGACGGCAACCCGTGAGCACCGGCCGGATCGTGATCCTCGGGGTGGGCAACCCCCTGATGGGCGACGACGGGTTCGGTCTCGCCGCCCTCGACCGGCTCCGCCAGGACTGGCTCCTCCCGGATCGGATCGAGCTGGTCGACGGCGGCACCTGGGGCATGCAGTTGCTCCCCGTCTTCGAGGAGGCGGAAGAAATTCTGATCCTCGACGCGATCGAGGCCCATCTCCCGGCCGGGAGCCCGGTCGAACTGGAGAAGGAGGAGTTGCCGCGCCTCTTCCGGCTCCGGGTGTCCCCCCATCACGTCGACCTCGAGGACGTCCTGGCCCTGCTGGAATTCCGGGGCACCCAGCCGCCACGGATCCGGGCCATGGGAGTCAATCCCGGCCTGGTCGACTGGGGGATGGGACTGTCTCCCGCGGTCGACGCGGCGATTCCCGCCTTCCTCGACCGGGTGGCGGACTACCTCCGAGGTCGCGGCGTGGCGCTGGCCCCCCGCGCGGCGGTCCCATGCACGAGTTGAGCCTGGCCCTCGAGGTCTGCCGGATGGCGGAGGCGGGGATCGCGCGGAGCGGCGGCGGCCGCCTCGTGGCGGTCGGGGTGGAGGTTGGCCGGGACGCCGGCATCGAACTCGAGAACTTCCGGTTCTGCCTCGCCGCCCTGCTCGACGAGCCGCCGTTTGCCGGGGTCCGACCGGAACTGATCGAGCAGCCCGGCGACGATCTTCGCCTGGCGTGGCTGGAGGTGGATGATGGCCGTTAGGCAGATCGACGTTCGGGAGCGGGTCATGGCCCGCAACGACGAACTGGCCCACGAGGTCCGCGCGCGACTGACCGCCGCCGGCGTCCGGGCGTTCAACGTGATGTCGTCGCCCGGATCCGGAAAGACCCTTCTACTCGAACGGACCCTCGCGGCGCTCGACGAGGAGTTCGGCATCGCGGTGATCACCGGCGACATCCAGACCCAGAACGACGCCGACCGGCTCGCCCGTCACACCGACCGGCTGGTCCACGCGGTGGTCACCGGGGGCGCCTGCCATCTCGACGCGATGCAGATCACCCGATCGCTCGACGCCATCGACCTCGAGCACATCCGGCTCCTCTTCATCGAGAACGTCGGCAACCTGGTCTGCCCGGCCAGTTGGGACCTGGGCGAGGCGGAGAAGATCGTCGTCTTCTCCGTCACCGAGGGCGAGGACAAGCCGCTCAAGTACCCCAAGATGTTCCAGATGGCCCGCCACGCGATCCTCAACAAGATCGACCTCCTGCCCCACCTCGACTTCGACGTCGACCAGGCCATCGCCAACGCCCGCCGGATCAACCCCGACCTCCAGTTCTTCCTCACCTCGGCCCGGACCGGCGAAGGTCTGCCGGAGTGGTACCAGTTCCTCCGGGAACAGGCGGCGGGAACACCGGTGTCCTGATGCTCCGCGCCGCCCGGTTGGTGCGGGTCACCGGTCAGGTCCAGGGCGTCGGGTTCCGGCCGTTCGTCCACCGGCTGGCGCTCCGCCACCAACTCGGCGGGTGGGTCCGGAACACCTCGGGCGACGTCCAGATCGAGGTCGAGGGCGACGAGGTCGAGGTGGAGCGATTCCTGGCCGAGCTGGTGGCCGAAGCGCCGCCGCTGGCCCGAATCGAGGAGGTCGTGGTCAGCGCCCACGAACCCGGCGGCACCGCGTCGTTCGCGATCCTGGCGAGCCTGACTGAAATCGACCGACGTCAGGCTCCCCCGCCCGATACCGCCATCTGCCCGGCCTGCCTGGCCGAGCTGACCGATCCGGCCAACCGGCGCTTCCGCTATCCGTTCATCACCTGCACCGACTGCGGACCCCGCTACACCGTCATCCGGGCCATGCCCTACGACCGGGAGCGGACCAGCATGGCGGTCTTCGAGCAGTGCCCGGCCTGCCTGGCTGAGTATCACACCCCCGGCGACCGGCGCCACCACTCGGAGTCCAACAGCTGTCCGCGATGCGGCCCCCGGCTCTGGTTCGCCAACGACGCCGGCGCCACCACCGACGGCGACCTGATCGGCCGAGCGGCCGCGCTGGTCGAAGGTGGCGGCATCCTGGCCCTCAAGGGCCTCGGCGGATTCCAGTTGGCGGTGGACGCCACCAGCGACGACGCGGTCCGTCGGCTCCGGCATCGAAAACGGCGGGACGCGAAGCCCCTCGCGGTCATGGTGCCCGACCTCGCCGCCGCCGCCACCATCGCGGATCTCTCTGCCGCCGAACTCGCGCTGCTCACCTCCGCCGAGCGGCCGATCGTCCTCGCCGCGCTCAGGCCGGGAGCGCCACTATCGTGTGAGGTGGCGCCCGGGCTGCGTCAGGTCGGCGTGATGCTGCCCACGACGCCGCTCCATCATCTTCTGCTGACGGCGCTCGGCCGGCCCGCCGTCATGACGAGCGGTAACGCCACCGAGGAGCCGATCGCCATCCGCAACCGCGAAGCCATCGAGCGCCTCGGCACCATCGCCGACGGATTCCTGCTCCACGACCGCGAGGTGTTGGCCCGTTACGACGACTCGGTGGTCCGAGTCGTCGACCAACGGCCGGTCGTGATCCGGCGGGCCCGGGGATACGCTCCCGCCCCCCTCGATCTGCCGGTGGCGAGTCCGGTTCCCCTGGTGGCGGTCGGACCGCACCTCAAGAACACGTTCACGCTGGTGTCCGGACGGCGCGCGTTCGTCAGCCAGCACATCGGCGACCTCGAGAACCTCGAGACCCTCGAGCACTTCCGGGCCACGCTCGCCGATTATCAGCGCCTGTTCTCGCTGGAGCCAGGCGCCGTCGCCCACGATCTCCATCCGGAGTATCTGTCGACCCGGGCGGCGCTCGACATGGGCCTCCCGGCCGTGGCCGTTCAGCACCACCACGCCCATGTCGCGGCGGTACTGGCCGAACATGGCCGGTCCGATCCGGTCATCGGGGTGGCCTACGACGGTACCGGCTACGGCGCCGACGGCCTCACCTGGGGAGCCGAACTGCTCCGGGCCGACCTGATCTCGTACCAGCGCCTCGGCCACTTCCGGTACGTCCCGCTCCCCGGCGGCGATCGGGCCGCCCGAGCCCCGTGGCGCGTGGCGCTCGGCTACGCCACGCTGCTCGGCTTCGACAACGCCTGGCCGTGGGCCTACCAGGACGTGGCGCCGGCCGAGCTGGCGCTGGCCCGCCAGCAGGTCCGTCAGGGCCTCAACTCGCCGCGCGCGTCGTCGATGGGCCGGCTCTTCGACGCCGCCGCCGCGATTCTCGGGGTCCGAAGTGTGAGCAGCTTCGAAGGCCAGGCCGCGATGGAACTCGAATCCCTGGCGGGCCGCCGCCCCGCGAGCGAGATCATTTGCCCGATCGTCGAGTCGACCGACGGCTGGGTGATCGACCCGGTGCCGCTCCTGGCCACCCTGGCGTGGCAACGGGAGCGGGGCGTCGATCCGGCCGACAGCGCGGCGGACTTCCATGCCAGCATCGCGTGGAACACGGAGCAGCTGGTCCGGCGGGCCGTCGACGCCATCGGCCTCCGCACCGTGGCGTTAGGCGGCGGTTCGTTCCAGAACGCCCGGCTCCTCGGCTCGCTCCGGTCGCGACTCGAGGCCGCCGGCCTCGAAGTCCTGACCCCACGCCGCCTCGGACCGGCCGACGGCGCGATCAGCTACGGCCAGGCGGCGGTGGCGGCGGCCCGGCTCGCCACCGGGTAGTGGGCCGCGCCGCTATCTTTCGACATGACCAGGCGCCAACCGACTCCCGCCGAATTCATCCACGACCCGCGCCTCAATAAGGGCACCGCCTTTTCCGAGGCGGAGCGCGACGCCCTTGGCCTCCGCGGCCTCTACCCGCCCCGGGTCAGCAGTCAGGCGGAGCAGACCCATCGCATCCTCAAGGCCTTCCGGGCCAAGCCCGATGCCCTCGAGCGGTACATCTACCTCCTGAGCCTCCAGGACCGGAACGAACACCTGTTCTACCGGGCGCTGATCGACCACATCGAGGAGATGACCCCGGTCATTTACACGCCGACGGTGGGCGAAGCCTGCCGAAAGTTCGGGCACATCTTCCGCCGGCCTCGGGGTCTCTACCTGACGGCTCACGATCGGGGACGAGTCGAGCAGATTCTCCGCAACTGGCTCGAGCCAGAAGTCGGGATCATCGTGGTGACCGACGGCGAGCGGATCCTCGGCCTCGGCGACCTTGGCGCCAACGGGATGGGCATCCCGATCGGCAAGCTGTCTCTGTATACGGCGTGCGCCGGCATCGATCCCGCCCTCTGTCTCCCGATCACCATCGACGTCGGCACCGAGAACGAAGACCTCCTGGCCGACCCGCTCTATCTCGGTCTAGCCCAGCGTCGCCTCCGGGGACCGGCGTACGACGAACTGATCGACGAGTTCGTCGGCGCCGTCCAGACGGTGTTTCCGGGCGCGGTCATTCAGTTCGAGGACTTCGCCACCGACCAGGCGGTGCAGTTGCTGGCGCGGTATCGGGATCGGGTCTGCTGTTTCAACGACGACATTCAGGGCACCGCGGCCGTCACCCTGGCCGGAATCCTCACCGCCCGGCGCGTCACCGGCCGCCCCCTCGCGGAGCAGCGGATCCTGTTTCTCGGCGCGGGCTCGGCGGCCACGGGCATCGCCGAATTGATCGCGCAGGCGCTGGCGCAGGAGGGGATGTCCGTCGAGGACGCCCGGGGCCACTGCTGGTTGGTCGACCGCGGCGGCCTGGTGGTGGCCGGCCGCCGCGGCCTGGCCAGTCACAAGCTCCCGTTCGCCCACCCCCATCCGGAGGCCGCCGACCTGATGGCGGCCATCGAAGCCGTCAAACCGACGGCGCTGGTCGGCGTCTCCACGACCCCAGGGGCCTTTACCGAGGCCGTCGTTCGGCGGATGGCGGCATTGAACGAGCGCCCGATCATCTTCCCGCTGTCGAACCCGACCAGTCACTCCGAGTGTTCGGCCGAGCAGGCCTACCGATGGTC
>CADEGB010000193.1:3598-8383 GCA_902826755.1 uncultured Gemmatimonadota bacterium | reverse complement strand
TGTACTCCTCGCTCGAGTGATGCACCACATGCCCGGCCCAGAGCACGTTGACCTCATGGGACAGCCGGTGCAACCAGTAGTAGGCCAGGTCGTCGAGGAGGAAAACCGCTGACCACGACGCAAGGGCCAACAGATCGAGCCGAAAACCGGGCCAGTCGCTGACCGAGGGGAAGGGGGTCCGGTCAATCCACGCCGGAACGCCGAACAAGGCTTGTGCCGACGCGTGTCGCTCGACGAGTCCGTACAGCGAGATCGTGCCTATCGCGAGGAAGATGCCGACCAGTTGGCTGAGAGTGCCGAGCGAAAGGTCGCTGATCGAGTCGTTGAGCCGGTACAACCGGCGGCGGCCCACCCGGGCGACCACCAGTTCGAGGCCGATCAGGATGAAGAAGAGCGGGATGGATGCCTGAACCACGTCCATCCGGTGTAAAATAGGTCAACCCTTTCCGCGGGACCACGCGACGATGCCAAACCTCCGCTCCCTGACCCTGACCGCGCTTGTGGTCGGGGTGCTCGCGGCTCCAGCCGGCTTGACGGCTCAGGACCGACTCGATCTCCTCCAAGCCGAAATCGAACGCGTGGCGCCGATCTCCGGCGGTGTGCTGGGTGTCGGCGTTTACCATCTGGAAACCGGCCGAGAGCTCTACGTCCGGGGGGACGACCACTACCCGATGGCGAGCAGCTTCAAGGTGCCGGTGGCGGTCCAACTGCTCACGCTGGTCGACCAGGGAAAGCTCCGGCTCGACAGCATGGTGACGCTTACCCCGAGCGATCTCCACCCGGGGAGCGGCACGTTGACGAGTCTGTTCGACGATCCCGGGGTGTCCCTTTCGATTCGCAACCTGCTCGAGCTGATGCTCCTGATCAGCGACAACTCCGCGACCGACATCCTGCTTCGGATCGCTGGAGGGAGTAGTCAGGTCAATGCCCGGCTCGCCGCGCTCGGCGTCACCGGCATCTCGGTGGATCGGCCGACCCTCAATCTGATCGCCGATGCGGTCGGGGTCCGAAACCTCCCGCCGGAGAGCGAGCTGAGCCCGGCCCGATTCCGGGAACTCTCGCGCGCGGTGACTGAGGACGAGCGAAAGGCGGCGGTGGAGGCCTTCTACCAGGATCGCCGGGACACCGCCACGCCGCGCGGGATGGCGGCCCTGTTGCGCAAGATCTGGCGAGGCGAGGCGTTGAGTGCCGCCAACACGGCCCTCCTGATCGACATCATGTTCCGGTGCGAGACCGGACAAGCCCGGATCAAAGGGCTCCTCCCGCCGGACATCCGGGTGGCCCACAAAACTGGCACCCTCGGCCTCGGCGTGGCGGCCGACGTCGGCATAATCGAGTTGCCCAACTCGGCGGGGCACCTGATCGTCACGGCGTTCGTCAAACGGTCGACTCGTGACGGTCCGGCCCAGGAGCGCGCCATCGCCCAGGCCGCGAGGGCCGCGTACGACTACTTCGTCTTCAACCCGGGTCGTTAGGGCGGCCTTGGGAGACGCCTCAGCTCAGGTGATGAGCCTTCCGGCCCCCGCGGGCAACCGAGTCCGGGGCCGGTTGGTTGGCGATCAGGTCGCGGGCCAGACACAGCGCCCGGTTCATCAATTGTTCGGCTCCTTCGGCCAACTCGCGGCTGGTTCGGACTTCGGACATGTTGTTCTCCATGTCCTCCGCCGACCAGCCTCGTGAGTGGGCGATGAAGGGGAACTGAGGGAAGAGGAACCCCAACTCACCGAAGAACGTCAGGAGCTGGCCCACCACGCCCTGAACGTTGTCCTGGCCGCCCGTCACGATGAATGACGCCACCTTGTTCCGGATCAACACCTTGTTGCGGATGGTGGTCTGGTTCTGGACGCAGTTGAGCCGCTCCGCCAGCTTGAAGTACAGCGAACTCGCCACTCCCCATCGAATCGGCGTGGCGAGCAGAACCACGTCCGCCCAATGCACCAGGGCCTCGTAGACCCGATCGAGCTGATCGTCGGGATCCATTTGGGTAATCGAACAGGGCCACGTGCACGCGTGAGCGCTCTTCGAGTAGTACCCCTCGCAGTGGCGGAAACGGAGGTCCGCGAGCTTGAAGAGTTGGGTTTCGGCGCCCCATTGCTCGGCAAAGCCAAGGGCGGTGGTGAGTAGGTGCTCGGAGGTCGAGAACCGAGGAAACGCGGGGTCCATTGCGGTGGTCGACAGCCCGACGACCCGAATCCCGCCGGGCGCCCGGACCACGGGCCGCGCCAACGGGTGCGGGTCATGGGGAATCCGCTGCCGTTTGGTACCGGATTCGAGGTCGATCCAAAGGTGCCCGTCCTCGATCCGGGTTTCGTACCGGGGCACCGCCTCCTGCTCGTACCCCGGTTCGCCCTGACCGGTCTTCCGATGGTACTTCCAGTGGTGCCAGGGACAGACCACGTAGTCGCCGTCGAGCGCACCGTCGCCGAGCGGGCCCCCGACATGATTGCAGGCGCCCGAGATGGCGGCAAACTCGCCACCGGCCCACGAGAGGGCAATGCGGGTCCGACCGACGGAAATCTGCTGGAGAGGACGGCTGGCCAAGGCATCCACCGGCCCGAGGTCGTGCCAATGCGCTTCGGCCATGAATCCGCCTTGGCGAGGGGAAGGGTGGTCCGGTCGCGATCAGATCGTCAGAGCCTGGCCCCGACGACCGGCAACTCGCGCCGCCGGACCGCGACGACGACGAGCGAGGCCACCATGACCGCGAGGGCGAGCCCGAATAACGTCCCGCCATCACCCTGGACTTCGATGCCCAATCTGGTCAGGTGGGCCCCGATCGCGCCAGCCATGAGACCCGCGGCCAAGACACCGCCCAGAGCCGGAGTGGCGGGGATGAGCAGGAGCAGGACCGCGACGGCTTCGAGAATCCCGCTGCCGATACGGCCCCACGGTTCCGCGCCGAGCGTCTGGAAAATGTAGACGGACTCGGGCGCCGCGGTGAACTTGAAGAACAGCGTCTGTCCAAGGATGACCGCCGCCACGATCTGACAGATCCAACTCACGGTTCGGCTGGTCTTGGACAAGGGGATGTTCGTCATGGCTGCTGCTCCTCAGGGTTCGACGTGCGCTTCGAGCGACCGGCGGTGCCGAGCGATCAACTGGGCGAGTTCGGCAACCGTCGCCGGTTTGGCACCCGCGGCGACGTTCCGGGCCGCGATGTCGAACAGGATCGACCACTGCCGGAAGAGGACCCGATAGGCGTCGACCAATCGGTTTCCCGGATCGTAGATACTGGTGGCCTCCGCCGTGGCGCCGTTCAACTCGAGGACCTTGAAGTCGCGACCCTCCCGCAGCGCCTCGGCGGATGGTGCTCGGACATCGTACCGCCCGAACCAGAATCCGCGGTAGCCGCGGCTCAGTTCGTCGACCGCGGCCTCGAGGGCGGGGGTCCGTAACCACTCGCCATCGAAGAACGCCGAACCCCGGCAGTGAGTTCCCAACTCGACCAGGGGAACAACCGCCCCGGCGGGCGGGACCCAGTCGAGACGGTCGGCGTGGCGCGCCAGAAAGAACCGAGCCATCCCGACGGCGCGGTCATCGCCCAGGATCAGCCGTTCGAGCGTGCTCTGCCCGTCGCCCAGCACCGAGGGGAAGCGCTTGTCGGTAATGGCAAAGATCCGGCCTCGCTCGTCTCCTGGGATTCGGTAATAGAAGATCCCGAACTCGACCCCGCCGACGAACTCCTGGACCAGGAGGGGCTCGCTCGTCCGTTGGAGGTAGAGCAGTGCTTCGGCCTCCGAGGCCACGATCGCGACCCCGCCCCCTCGTTCGCCGACGTCCGGTTTGAGCACCACGGGGTACGGAATGCCGGTGGCGGCGAGAAAGCCGCGAACAGCCTCCAGGCGAGCCTCGGGTGACCCGGCGTCGAGGAACCGCCAGCGCGCCACCCGGTCGGGCGCGTGAGCCAGGCCCGTGAGGATCGCGGCCTTGGACTCGCCTACGAACCCGCCGCCCGGAATGGCCGGGTTGACCGCGGTGAACACTGTCAGGCTTCGATGCCTGAGGGAGAGGCCGACGATGTGGACCACCACCGGAGGGTAGAACGCCCACCGAGGCCAGTATTCCCACCGGGTCAGGCGCCGCCACCGCGAGAGCAGCAGCCGGCGTCCCCGCCACGAAAAGAGCGGCAGGATCCCCTTGACCAGGAGCACCAGCCCCAACGCCAAGCCGATGATCGAGGGCAGAGCCAGGCGCTGATATTCAATGAACCGAGCGAGGACCTGATCGCCGAAGGTCGCGGCCGCCCCGATCAGGAGCGGCGTCCAGAGGGCGGCCGCCACCAGGAACGCACCGAGGAATCGCCAGGCGCCGGCGCGGAGGATGCCGGCGGCCAGGTAGGTCGGCAACCGGGTTCCGGGGATGAACCGGGTGAGGAGGACGATGGCCGTGCCACGTCGGGCGAACCAGGCGGCGCTCCGTTCGACGGCCGATTCGCTGACGAACCAACGGAGCGGGGCGCGTCGCAGCGCGGGACGCCCGAGCCAACGGCCCATCCCGTAGAGCCACAGATCGCCGGCCACGATACCGGCAAAGCACGCCGCCAGACCGGGGCCGAAGCCGATCGTGCCGCGGGCCACCATCAGTCCGGTGGCGATGCATGCCAGGTCCTCGCTGACGAACGTGGCCGCCGCGATGAGGAGCAGCAAGACCCCGAGTGCTACCCCGACCACCGGCGGAATCGAGGATGGGTCGAACGGCCGGTTGGCCGCGGCGACCCGATCGGGCGGGGCGGCCTCCCGGCCAAGCACCAGCCCGCGGTCCACCCGGTCGAAAAAAGACGCAAAA
>CADEGB010000193.1:0-3588 GCA_902826755.1 uncultured Gemmatimonadota bacterium | reverse complement strand
GCAAGCACGGCTGCCACGGTGTCGGGGCGCTGGAACGTGAGGAAATGGTCCGCGTCGCTGATCATCGCAAGCTCGCTCTGCGGCATGAGCCGGTGCGACTCCCGCGCCACCGCGGGATCGACGAGGGCGTCCTGGTCGCCTTGGACGACCAATGCAGGCCCGCGCCACCGGCTCATGATGGCCCGGAGCGGACGCTGATCGGTATCGGAGAAGTTGCGGGCGTACTCAATCGAAAGCATGCCGTCGTCCCAGGCCCCAAAGTGCGGGACGGCATTGAGGAGGACCCAGAGGGCCGCCTGCTGCAGCCGATGGATGGCATGGTTGAGATGGTAGTCGCCGAGGAGTTCGTACTCCTGCGCGCCGATGGCCGAAAGGAGCACGATCGAGGCGACCCGGTCAGGCCACTGCTCGGCCAGGTGGAGCGCCACGCCGCCGCCCATGCTGAAACCGACGACGTGGACTCGCGCAAGGCCGAGGGAGTCCATCAGTGCCGCAACGTAGGCCGCATGGGCCTGGATCGAATAGACGGGGATCCGCCGGGTCGATCCCCCGAATCCTGGAAGGTCGGGGGCGATGGCCCGACGGGTCGGGGCAAGGGCTCGCGCAAGGCCGGTGACCTCGCCGTTGTCACCGGGGCTTCCGTGGAGCAGGATGACCGGAGAGGCCTTGGTCGAGTCTGGAGGGCGTTCGTCGCGGTAGGCCAGGCGCAGGGACGGTCCCGCGGGTCCAATCGAGACGGCCATCGTCCGCTCATCTGGCGCGAGGCGGCCGGCGGTCGGCCGCCCGGCCCGAACCGCGGTCGACGCGGCGAGGGCGGTCAGGTAGGCGCCGAGGATCCAGGGAAGCGATCCGACCCGCCGACTCATCGGGTCGGCAGCGACCCGGCCGCCGCGATCCGGCGGGTGATGACCCGGTCGGTGACGCAGGGCGGCCCCGGTCGGTAGCGGATCGTGCGGGTCTTGCGGGTGACGTGAATTTCAGTGAGGCTCTGGGTTGCCGCCTCCTCCCGATGCATGCAGACCGAAAACGGACCGCGCTCGGGATGATGGGAGCAATGGCATGCGCGGAGCTGGCTTGGTTCGATTCCGCCGCGGGGAACGCCGAGCCGCGATCGAGTTCGCGGGCCCCCGCCATCGGCCTCGAGCGCGCGGAACACGTCAGCCCGAATCCGCTCGGCCTCGCGCTGGTCGCGACCGGAGCTGGTCCGCACCAGCCCGGGTTCGACGTGCATTGACTGGGTCAGCGCCGCCCCCGTCCAGTCCACCAGGGCAACCGGTCGACCGGGCGCGAACACGGCGATGGTGAACGGCTGGTAGGCGCCGAGGTTGACCGTCGTCAGCCGCCGGAGGAGCGCCGGTGCCGAGCGTGCGTCGAGCACGTTGGCAAGCAGCAGGCCTCGACTGATCGGCCCGCGAGGGGTGTCGCCGGGAGCATCCTCGTACCGATTGAGGAGTGCCGCCCCAACACCGTGGTCGTTGACCCCGATCCAGGTCCCCCCGAAGTCACCGTCGACTGGATTGAGGATCCGGACGCCGGCGCTAACCCGGACGATCGGCGGCGCACCGGGTGCCCGGGTGATCCGTTCGTCGCGGTTGAAGAAGACCCAGTATCCATCCGGCGCGGGGGTCCAGCTGAGCGTGCACACTACCGCGGGCGGAGGTGGGCCAGGGTCGACGGCGCGAGGCCAAACTCTTCCGGCAGCTCGATCCCGTCACCCACTATCAGGAGCTTGATCAGCGCGAAGTGATGGACCGAGTGGCTGACGAGGAACTGCAGTTCGCGACCGACCGAGGATCGACTCCAGGACGCCACGGGGTCGTCGGCCGAACACCGCATCTGGACTTCGAGCGAGCGTTCGAGGGGTACCACCAGGCCGGCCAACGCCTGGTCAAGCTCGATCACCGCGGCGCGCGCGTGGTGGCGTGACCGTTCGAGGGCCGAGTCCCGGCGGCGGGCATCGTAATCGACGCGCCCCTCGGGCAATCCCTCGAGGAAGCACTGATAGTGCTCGATGACGTGACGCAGTTGGGCACCCACCGGCGACCAGGCGCCCCGCGGACTGGCGTACTGCGCGTCGCCGAGCCGATCGAGCAGACCGAGCGCCTGGTGGAGGCAGTGGCGATTGGCGAGCATGTTCACGACTCCCGCTTTCCCGGCAAGTGGGGGACGAAATTGGCGGCGATGGCCTCGCGGGCCCGTACGGCCAGCGCGGTCCGGTCGTTTCCGACCAACGGGGCCTCCGCGAAGTGCAGGGTGGCCTGGAAGCCGGGCAGTCGGCAGAGCTCGAGGACGTGTGGCACGAAGGTCATCGAGCCCCACCAGCAGATCGCGTCGCGCGCCGGCGGATGCCCCGGTTCGGTGGCGTAGTGGATGGTCGCGACGTGGACCGGATGGTCCCGCCGCGCGGCCCACTCGAACAGCGCCGTCTTGAGGGGGTACACGTCGCCCCCGTCCGAGCTGGTGCCTTCGGGAAAGACGACGATGCCGTCGCCCTCGCCAATCCGCTCGTCGATGGCGTCGAGCACCCGCTTGGCATCGCGCCGGCGCTCGCGATCGATGAAGATGGTGCCGACCAGGCGGGTCAGATAGCCGACCACCGGCCACGCCTGGAGCTGTCGCTTGGCGACAAAGACGGTATCGACCTGCCCGAAGAGCAGGACGATGTCGACGTAGCTGACATGATTGGTGACGAGGAAAAACGGCGGCTTCGGCGGGGTGCCGGCTACGTTGACCCGCATGTTGACGATCCAGGCCATGCCCCGGGCCCAGCGGCGAACGATCCCATTGCGCCAGGCCAGACGTCGTCGCCGCCACGGCGTGGTGACCCACATCCCGAGGAGCAGGACGCCGAGCATCCCCCCGGTCCAGACCACGATGCCGGTGAGCCGGCTGACGGGGCGCCACGCGCCCCGCCCGAGCAGGCCCTTGAGGCTGCCCTTCAGGTCGTCTCCGAAGACTTCCTGGTCGACGTCGAGGCGGATGGCGGTCACCGGAAGAAGGCGCGCGAAACGGCCGGGTCGATGGCCCGGGTATCAAGAATAACCAGCCAGTCGATGGTCTTGAACAGCCGGTCGATGGCCGGCGGCCCAAGGACCTTGGCCCCGAGGTGGAGGTAGGTCTGGAACAGGGCAGGGACATGCGGGGGAGGCGGGGGGTCGTCTCCCTCCCGGCATTCAGAGCCGGGCACCGGATCGACGCGGAGGTACGGGTGGACCGCGCCAGTGGCTTCGAGGTGGCGGTGCACGGATCTGCCTAACGCCTGGTCCTGAGTGGTCAGCGAACAGCAGCCGAACAACCAGTGCCGCCGGTTCCACGTCAGATATTCCGCCAAGCCGCGCCAGAGGAGGTGGAGCACCCGGCCGTTCCGATGCTCGCGGGCCACGCACGCCCGGCCGATTTCCACCGCCTCGTCCCGGACGTCGACCGGCAAGCTGGCGACCGTGAACTCGGCTTCACTGTACCACCCCCCGAGACGGGCCGCCATCGAGCTCGTCTGCATCCGGTAGGTGCCCACCACCTCGCCCTGACGGGTCTCGATCATCAGGTGATGGAAGCGGGCGTCGAGTTCGTCTTCATCCCGACCGGTGA
>CADEGB010000192.1 GCA_902826755.1 uncultured Gemmatimonadota bacterium | reverse complement strand
TCCGGGCCAAGCCGGATCAACGACCTCAACCCGGAGGACATCGAGTCGATCGACGTCGTCCGCGGCCCGTCGGCGTCGACCCTCTATGGCACCGACGCCGCCAACGGCGTGATCGTCATCAAGACCAAGCGCGGCCGGGCCGGCAAGACCAACTGGAACGCGTACGGTGAACAGGGCTTCATTACCGACCGGAACACCTACCCGACGGCGTACCGCGGTTGGCGGAACGGGTCGACGGCCAGCAACACCACCCAGTGCCTGCTCGACCAGGTGGCCCGCGGCCTCTGCACCCAGGACAGCGTCAGCTCGTACAATCTCTGGGAGGACCCGGAATCCTCGGTCCTCGGCACCGGACACCGAAACCAGTTCGGCCTCCAGACCTCCGGCGGTACCGAAGCCGTCCGCTATTTCGTGTCCGGTGAGTGGGAACAGGAGACCGGGATCTACAAACTGCCGGATGCGTTTGCCGCCAAGGCCTACGCCCAGCGGAACGTGACGACCCTACCCGACGAGCTGACGAGGCCGAACGCCCTCCGGAAGGTGAGCCTCCGGGCCAACGTCAACGCCACGCTCAACGACAAGATGGACCTTCAGGTCTCGAGCGGCTTCGTCACCAGTTCCCTCCGCCTCCCGCAGACCGACAACAACGCCAACGGCATCGGTTCGAACGGCTTCGGCGGCCCCGGCTTCCGGAACTACACTCTGACCATTGGCGGGCAGACCCGGAACAACCTCGGCTGGCGGCAGTCGACGCCTGACGAGATCTTCGGGTTCACGAACAAGCAGGACATCAACCGCACCATCACGAGCGGCACGTTCAACTACCGGCCGACCTCCTGGCTGTCGGCTCGCGCGGTGGCGGGCGTCGACTTCATTTCGCGGCAGGACACCGAACTCTGCCGGCGGGATGAGTGCACCTTCGTCGGGACCAACCGGCTCGGCTACAAGGTCCACAACCGGACCACCTTCTTCAACTACACCGGCGACGCGTCGGCCACGGCCACCTACAAGTTCCTCGGCCTCGGCACCCGATCGGTCGTGGGCGTCCAGTACACCAAGGACAACAACACCCGGAATCTGGCGAGCGGCTCGGAGCTGGTCCCCGGCGCCACCACGGTCGGCGCGGGCGCCATCCTCTCCTCCGGCGAAGCCACCACGACGTCGGTGACCCTCGGGTACTTCGCGGAACACCAGGTCAGCTGGAAGGACCGCGTGTACCTGACCGGCGCCGTCCGGTCCGACCGGAACAGCGCCTTCGGTAACCAGTTCGACCGGGTCTACTATCCGAAGCTCTCGCTGTCGTACGTGATGTCCGACGAGCCGTTCTTCCCCCGCGGCGACTTCCTCAGCAGCCTCCGACTCCGGGCGGCATTCGGTTCCTCGGGTCGCCAGCCCGGTGGCAACGACGCCATCTCGTTCTTCACGCCGCAGACCGTCAGCCTCGACAACGTCGATACGCCCGGCATCGTCTTCAGCGCCCTGGGCGACCCAACCCTGAAGCCGGAACGGTCGCAGGAGATCGAGGCCGGCTTCGACGCCTCGTTCTTCGACGGGAGCATGAACCTCGAGTTCACGTTCTACAACAAGAACAGCAAGGACGCGCTGATCAGCCGGATCATCGCCGGCTCCGTCGGCGCGGCGGTGACCCGGTTCGAGAACATCGGCGCCGTGCGGAACCGCGGCATCGAGGCCTCGCTCAACGTCATCCCGGTCAACAGCAAGTCGGTCGGCTGGGACTTTACCCTGAGCGGCTCCTACAACAAGAACAAGATCACCAGCCTCGGTGGCACGCCCCCGAGCGTCGGGACCACGACCTCGGACAAGGAAGGGTACCCGATCCAGGCCTGGTGGATGCGGACGTTCACCTACCAGGACAAGAACGGCGACGGCATCATCTCCCCGGACACCGCCACCGCGGTCCGGGAGCTGTTCGTGAGCGACACCAACCAGTACATCGGACCGTCGTTGCCGGTGGCCGAACTCACCTTCTTCAGCGGACTCGAGCTGTTCGGCCGGAAGCTCCGGATCCAGAGCCTCTTCGATGCCAAGCTGGGCGGGTACCAGCTCAACGGCACCGAGCGCATCCGCTGCGACAATCGGCTCAACTGCCGGGGCGCGGTCGACCCGAAGGCGCCGCTGTCCGAGCAGGCCCGCGCCATCGCGGTTCGGGTGCACCCGGCCCGGACCCAGGCCGGGTACGCCGAGAAGACGGACATGCTCCGCTTCCGTGAGTTGTCGCTGACCTATACCATGCCGGACAAGTTCGCCCGCGCGCTCTTCAACGCGAGCCGGGTGACCTTCACCGCAGCGGGCCGGAACCTCGGGATTCTCACCGGATACACCGGCGTCGACCCGGAAGGCGGCTACTTCGGCGACAACATCGGCGTCCAGAGCGACTTCCAGACCGCTCCGCCTCCGACCTACTTCACCTTCCGGCTCAACGTCACGTTCTGAGGAGAGCCACGGTGACTACTCATTCGAGGTCTTCGATGATTTCCAACTCGATCCTTGGCCGGGGCCGCTGGATGGCGTCCCTCGGCCTCGCGGGTTCGCTCCTCCTTGGCGGATGTGACAGCGTCCTGGAGGTCAACGACCCCGACATTCTGACCGACGTTAGTTCGGCGGCTGGAGCCATTGCTCTCAAGAATGGCGTCTTCCTCCGGATGGCACAGGCCAACTCCGCAGGCGGCGACGCGCCGGACGGCCTCTTCCTGCTCGGCGGCCTGCTAGCCGACGAGTGGCAGTCGGGCGACACGTTCGAGCAGCGCAATTCCACCGACCAGCGGGTCGTGGCGACGACCAACAGCTTCGTCGCCGACCTGTTCCGGCGGATCAACCGTGTCCGGGTCGAGGGACACACGGCCATCAGCGCGCTCCGGACCTATTCGCCAACGCCGACCGCGAACATCGGGATGATGTTCGCAATGATCAGCTTTGCCGAGAACCAGATCGCGGAGTCGTTCTGCAACGGGATTCCGTTCAGCGAACTCGACGGGTCGGTCATCGTCTATGGCAACCCCGTCTCCACCGACTCCGCCTACAGGCGGGCCGTCAACCACGCCGACTCGGCGCTGGCGTGGACCGGGGGCACCGATGGCCCGAAGGTGACCGGCTTCGCGCAGGTAGTGAAAGGTCGGGCGCTCCTCAATCTGAGCCGTCCGGCGGATGCGGCGGCCGCGGTGGCCTCGGTGGCGACGAACTTCGTCTACCAGATCACCCATTCGGTCAACACCGCCAACAACGCCAACTGGAACCAGAACATCAACCTCAAGCGCTACACCTGGGCCAACAACGAGGGCGGCAACGGGCTCGATTTCCGCACCGCTGCCGACCCCCGGCTCCCGACCGGACCCGGCAACGGGACCGGGTTCTCGTTCGATGGCGTGGCTCCTTACTTCTCGCAGGGGGTCTTCATCGATCGGACCAACCCGACCACGATCGCGTCGGGCATCGAAGCCCGGATGATCGAGGCCGAGGCGGCCCTCCGCGCCAATGACGTCACCACCTTCCTCGACAAGCTCAACGCCGCCCGGGCCACCAAGACCGGTCTGGCGCCACTGACCGATCCGGGCAGCCAGGACGAGCGGGTCAGCCTCCTGTTTCGGGAGCGGGCCTTCTGGATGTTCGGAACCGGCCATCGACTCGGCGATCTCCGCCGGCTGATCCGGCAGTACGGCCGGAATCAGGCCGCCGTCTTCCCGAACGGGATCTGGTTCAAGGGTGGTCCCTATGGGAGCGACGTGAACTTCCCGGTGCCGTTCCAGGAAACGAACAACCCGAGCTTTACGGGGTGCACCGACCGCAACGCCTAAGTCGTACCGCGCCATGGGGCCGTGATCCACGGCCCCAACCGCCGGGCGGCGGGAGGCCCACCAGCCTTCCCCGCCCGGCTCCTTTTTGCCCCTCAACACGGCCCCCAGGCCCCGCGTATCTTAGGATTGGCCGGCTTGGCCGGCCGAGACCCCACCACCCTACCCGGACCACGATATGCGCCTCCGTCCCCCCGTCGCGCTCGCGTTCGGCGCCCTGCTGGTTTCGATGCCGCTGGCCGCCCAGGGTCGAATCACCAGTCCGAAGGAGCAGTTCGGCTTCGCGATCGGCGACGACTACCAACTCGCCACGTACAGCCAACTGACCGAGTACTGGAAGAAGCTCGACACCGAGTCCGATCGGATGCGGCTGGTCTCGATCGGCAAGACGGCGGAGGGTCGCGACCAGTGGATGGCCATCATCACCTCGCCGGCCAACTTTGCCCGCCTCGACCGCCTCAAGGAGATCTCGGCCAAGCTTTCCCGCGCCGAGGGGCTCCGGGAGGAAGAGGCCCGGGCACTGGCCAAGGAGGGCAAGGCGGTCGTCTGGATCGACGGCGGCCTCCACGCCACCGAGGTCCTCGGCGCGCACCAGTTGATGGAGCACGTCTATCAGATGGTGTCGCGGTCAGACGAGGAGACCACCCGGCTGCTCGACGACGTCATCCAACTGGTCGTCCACGCCAACCCGGACGGGATGGAACTGGTTTCGAGCTGGTACATGCGGCGAGCCGAGCCGAACCGGCGCTCGATGGCGGAGTTGCCGCGGCTCTACCAGAAGTACATCGGCCACGACAACAATCGTGACTTCTACCTGAACGCGATGCCGGAGTCGAAGAACATCAGCCGGCAGATGTACCGGGAATGGTACCCGCAGATCATGTACAACCACCACCAGACTGGCCCCGCGGGCTCCGTCATGTTCGCCCCGCCGTTCCGCGACCCCCACAACTACAACATCGATCCGCTGTTGATCAACACGCTCAACATGGTCGGCAGCGCGATGCACACCCGGTTTGCGGGCGAAAACAAACCCGGCGTGGTGCAGCGGGAAGCCGCGAGCTACCAGACCTGGTGGAATGGCGGCCTCCGCACCACGGCCTACTTCCACAACCAGATCGGGATCCTGACCGAGACGATCGGCAGCCCGACCCCGATCGAGATCCCGGTGGTGCCGGATCGCCTGGTGGCCGACGGCAACGGGACCTTCCCGATCATGCCCGGGCCGTGGAAGTTCCGCCAGTCGATCGACTATTCGATCACGGCCAACCGGGCCATCCTCGACTACGCCTCCCGCTATCGGGAGCACCTGCTCTACAATATCTACCAGATGGGCCGGACCGCCATCCAGAAGGGCAGCACGGACACCTGGACGCTCTACCCCAAGCGGGTGGCCCGGATGCAGGCCGAGGCGGCCAAGGACGCCCAGGGTGTCAGCGGGGATTTCCGCGGCACCCGGGTGGTCAACCCGCGCTACTTTGCCGAATGGCTCCGCCGTCCCGAGGACCGCGATCCACGAGGCTACGTGCTGCCGGCCTCCCAGCGGGATCCGCTCACTGCCACCAAGTTCGTGAACGCCCTGATCGAGTCCGGCGTCGAAATCGACTATGCGACGACATCGTTCTCGGCGGGCGGGACCTCGTATCCAGCCGGGTCGTATGTCATCCGGACGGCTCAGGCGTTTCGAGCCCACATCCTCGACCTGATGGAACCGCAGGACTACCCGAACGACATCCCCTACCCCGGCGGCCCACCCCGGGCGCCCTATGACAACGCTGGATACACGTTGGCGTTCCAGATGGGGGTCCAATTCGACCGGTTGCTCGAGGGCTTCGACTGTCCCTGCACCCGGATCCCCGACGTGCTGACCAAGCCGCCCCTGGCGCCCGGCATGTCAGCCGGCGGCGGGTACCTGCTGCCCCGACGGGTCAACGACACCTACCTGGCGGTGAATCGACTGCTCAAGGCCGGCCAGCGGGTCGAGGCAACCGGAACCGACTTCTTCGTCGCGGCGTCGGCGGAGGCGACGAAGGTCCTCCGGGCGCTGGCCGACCAGCGGGGGCTGCCGATCGCAACCGGTCCCCGTCCCGCCGGGGCTACCTCGGTCCGACCGTACCGGATCGGGCTTTGGGATCAGTACGGGGGGTCGATGCCGTCCGGCTGGGTTCGCTGGATTCTGGAGCAGTTCGAATTCCCCTTCGAGGTCGTGTTCCCGCCCACGCTCGACCAAGGGGGGCTCGCCCAGAAGTTCGACGTGCTGGTGTTCGTCGGCGGGGCCATTCCGGCGCCAGTCGTCCGGGGCAACGCGGTATCCATCCGCCAGGGTGGTGGTGGCCCAAGTGCCCAGGCCTCGGCGGACCTTCCGGCTGAGTACCAGGCCCAGTTGGGGCGGGTCAGCGCGGAGAAGACCGTGCCGGCCCTCAAGGCGTTTCTCGAAGCCGGTCGCCGAGTGGTCACGATCGGGAGTTCGATCTCGCTGGCCCGGCATCTCGGACTCGCCATCGAAGATCATTTGGTCGAACGGACCCCGTCGGGAACGGTCCGCCCGCTGCCGCGGGAGAAGTTCTTCGTCCCCGCCTCCCTGCTCGAGGTGGCGGTCGATTCGACCGCGCCGAGTGCGGCGGGAATGGGGGGCCGGGCCATCGTCATGTTCGACGAGAGCCCGGTAATGCGGCTCTACCCCGACGCGGCGACCCAGGGCATCCGGCCGGTGGCCTGGTTCGCGTCGGCCGAGCCGCTCCGGAGCGGCTGGGCGTGGGGGCAGACGTATCTCGAGGGCGGCGTCGCGGCGGCAGAGGCCCGGGTGGGACGCGGAACCCTCTACCTGTTCGGGCCGGAGGTCACCTTCCGGGCGCAGCCTCACGGCACCTTCAAGTTCCTGTTCAACGGGATCGTGGGCCGGTGAGCGCGCTCCGGCGATTGATGGTGGCGGTGGTCCTCGTGGCCGCCCCGGCCACGGCGGCGGCCCAGCACTACATCCCGCACCGGGTCTTCGACAGCGGGAGCAAGAAGTTCATCGACTTCGAGCAGTTGGCGGCGCGGGCTGCCACCGTCGACTTCGTGTTCTTCGGTGAGGAGCACGACAACGCCGACACCCACTGGCTCGAGTTCGCCCTCCTCCAGGCGGTCGGCCGGCGGCGGCCGACCGCAACCGTGGCGATGGAGATGTTCGAACGGGACGTCCAGTCTCGGGTGGACGACTATCTCGCCGGCCGGACCTCGGAGGACGATTTCCTCAGCAACTCCCGGCCGTGGCCGCGCTACCGAGATCATTACCGCGGCCTGGTCGAATTCTCCCGGAATCACGAGTGGCCCGTGGTGGCGAGCAACGTCCCCCGGCGGCTGGCGTCGCTGGTGGGACGGCGGGGCCTGGCCGCGCTCGATACCCTCCCCGACCAGGAGCGACCGCTGTTCGCAGCCGAGCGGCGATGCGAGGCCAAAGGCGACTACTTCAAACGGTTCAGCGCGGAAATGGCCGGGATGGCGAGTCATGGCGGAACGGACACCTCGGCGGTGGCCAAGGCCGCTCAGATCCAGCGGATCTACGAGGCGCAGTGCCTCAAGGACGAGACGATGGCGGAGTCGGTGGTGCGGAGCTGGAGCCCGGGCGGTTTGGTGATCCACTACAACGGCTCCTTTCACAGCGACTACCGCCTCGGCACCGCCGAGCGGGTCGCCCGCCGCCTTCCCGACGCGAAGCGCCTGGTGATCAGCGCCATTCCGGTCGCCAACCTGGACTCGATCGCGCCGACCAAGCACGATCGGAAGCGGGCCGACATCCTCGTCTTCGTGCTGAAGCCCCCGGCCCCCGACTCGACCAGTCCGCCCACCCGCTAACCGAGGCGACGGCCGCGCCGCCGTCGCCCTCTTGGAGATGCCGCGATGCCCGCCTTACAGCCCATCGAGATCGCCGACGCCTCGCCCCGGGTCCGAGCCGTCTACGACGACATCATGGCCACCCGCCAGATCGACTGGGTCAACAACTTCTGGAAGATGCTGGCCCACGATCCCGCCACCCTCGAACGGATCTGGTCGAACATCAAACAGGTCATGGCGCCCGGAGCGCTCGACCCGTTGGTCAAGGAGTTGATCTACGTCGCCGTCAGCGCCACCAACGGGTGCGAATACTGCGTGGCCTCGCACACCGCCGCGGCCAGAAAGAAGGGGATGTCGGACGCGATGCTCGGCGAGCTGCTCGCCGTCGTGGGGATGGCCAATCAGACCAACGCGCTGGCCAACGGCTACCGGGTAGAGGTCGACGGCGCTTTCCAATGAACACGGGCGGGATTCGGCCCGCCCTTCGCCGAGCGGCGGGGCCGAGCCCGCAGCGTCAGGCGGTGGGACGGAGAATACCGGCCAGGGCGGCTTCCAGCTGCGCCAGCGCCACGGGCTTGCGAAGCACCATCCGAACCCCGGCGGCCTCGAGTTCCGCTGGCTCGAGGTCCTCCATGTACCCCGTGAACATGACGATCGGGACGTCGCGACGGACCGCGTGGATTTCGGCGGCGAGTTGCAGCCCGCTCATGCCCGGCATCGAGTAGTCGGTCACAACCAGGTCGAATCGTGACGGATCGGCCCGGAAGAGGTCGAGGG
>CADEGB010000191.1 GCA_902826755.1 uncultured Gemmatimonadota bacterium | reverse complement strand
TCGCGTCGGACCTAGTCGAATCGACCCGAACAGCCCACCAGGACGCCGAGAAGCGCACTTTGAACCGCGCCCTGGCCCGCGGGAAGATCTCTCGCGACGCGTGGGTCAGTCACCTCGAGCAGCTGTTGCTCGTTCACCGAGCCCTCGAACAGCGGATCGATCGGAGTCCCCGAACCGACACCTGCTGGCGCACCATTGCCGATCCGGGCCGTCGCCGGTCTGGGGACCTCGAGGCCGACCTCATCCGCCATGGCGGCACCATTGCGCCCGAGCCCGGCCCCGCCACCCGGACCGCCCTGGCCGCGATCGACACCTCGACCGACGATGAAGTCATCGGGATGGCATACGTCACCGAGGGCAGCACCAACGGCGGTCGTTTCCTGGTCCGCAGTCTCTGCAAGGCGCTCAACCTCGACCCGGCCACCGGTGGCACCCGAGCGCTGGATCCCTATGGCGACGCCCAGCCCGAGCGATGGGGTTCGTTCAAGGCCGCGCTCCAGGCCGAGCCGCTGGATCCGGCCCGATTCGACCGGATCCGGGATGGGGCCGACCGGATGTTCGCGATCGTGGCCGCCATTGCCGACCAGGCCTGGGACGGAGCCCCCGAGCCGGCCTGACGAGATCGACGGGACGCCGACCCGGTTTCGTGGACGTCCCGCATCGGCGGGGTTATCGAATGATCGCCAGCACCACGTCGTAGAGGGCGTGACTCCACGCGGCGATTCCGAAGCCCCGCAGCAGGTAGAGCGCGCTGAACAACACCCCCGCCACCGCGCGGAAGGTGAAGGAGTCGAGTTGCCACGGGTCGCCGTAGGGCCCCACGTAGTGGAACGCCGAGAACACCACCGCGCCGAGCACCGTGGCCATGACTCCGCTGGCCCGGGGCGACCAGCCGAGCAACCGGGTCCCCACCAGCGCCAGCCCCGACACGAGCAGCACCCGGAAGACCAACTCTTCGTAGAGCCCGGCCCCGAGCGAGATCATGATCTGGGTCGGCAAGGCGAACTCGGTCAAGCCACCCGCGGCAAGCGCGAACCCGAGCCGCCCAAGAAGAAGCGAGGTCAGGGTGCTGGCGACCCCGCCAAGGACCAGGGCGTAGCCGAGTGACTCGAGCAGCATCGGGAGGAAGAGTCGGGGCTCGATCGGACCGCTCCGGCGGCGGTCGCGCACCACCAGCAGCAATCCCGCCCCGAACAGCACCACGCCGAACACCGTGAGCCCGTGGCGGCCGCCCAGGGCCGTGAAGGCGCTCTTGAGGAGTACGTCGGCACCGTTACGGACTCCCGCGATCGCGTCGCCGCTGAGCAGGAAGGCGAGAGCCTCGTAGAGGAGCAGGAGCGGAAGCGCGAACGTCAGGGAGTGCCGGGGAGCCCGGGTCCGGGACCAATACGACGCGGTGGCCATGGCCTGCTTACGGATCCCGTTCCGGGAGGATTCAGCCCCGCCGGCCAAAGGCCCACGTCAGGCCTGGCGGGGTGATCATGGTGGTGATGATCACCATCATCACGATGGCCGAATACAGCGTCGGCGTCACGATCGGCGCGCCTCCGATCGTGAGGCCGAGGCCGATGTTCGCGAAGATCAGCCCAACCTCACCGCGCGGCACCATCCCGATCCCGACCGCCAACCGGTTGACGCCGCCTCCGGCGGCCACCCCGGCCACGACCTTGCCGATGACGGCCACGATCGTGAGGATCGCCGCGAGCATCACCACCCCTCCGTCCGCCAGGGCCCGGAGATCGGTATTCATGCCCATCAGCACGAAGAACACCGGGACGAAGGTCTGAATCAGGTTGTGGAGAACATCCTCGATCGACTGCCCGCCGCGCTGCCGGAAGGGCTGGTAGTCGGCCGACTCCAGCACGAGCCCGGCGGCGAACGCCCCGATGATAGGCGCCAGGCCAAGCAGATAGGAGACGTACGCGGTCACGAAGCAGAGGGCCAGGCTCACCGTCAGCGGGGCCCCTTTCGTCCGAAGCGCCGCCGACCACCGGACCACCCGGGGCGACACCGCGAGGCCCATCACCACGGCACCGACCAGGAATCCGAACGCCTTCACGAAGATCAGGCTCATGGCGCCATAGCTCATCTCGGTGCCGGCGTTGGCGGCGGCGATCACGCCCGTCACCGCCGCCAGCACCACCAGCCCGAGCACGTCGTCAATGACCGCCGCGCCGAGAATGATCTTCGCTTCCCCGGACTGGGATTGACCGACATCCTTGAGCACCCGCGCCGTGATCCCGACGCTGGTGGCCGCCAGTGTGGCACCCACGAAGGCGTGAGCGAAGGGTCCGCCCTCCGGCAGCAACCAGGCCGCGACCGCCCACCCGAGTCCGAACGGAACCACGACCCCGAGAATCGCCACCAGGAGCGAACGCACGCCCACCGAGAGCATCTGGCGCACCGTCGACTCCACCCCCACGTCAAACAGCAGGATCAGGACCCCGATCCGCGCCAGCAGGTCGATGCCCGGATCGGTCTTGATGTAGTCGAACGCGGTGACCCCGGCCAACGGCAGATTGCCGAGGACGACGCCCGCCAGGAGTTCTCCCAATACCGCGGGCTGGCCCAGCCGGGCGGCCAGTTCCCCCCCGATCAGGGCCGCCGCGTAAATGACCGCGAGGGCAAGTACCACTGGCGCTGACGGATCCGCGCCAGCCGCCGCCAACGGAATGATCAACAGCAGGATGCCGCGGGCCCTCAGTTTCACGATCCCTCCGGATGTGATGGCCTGATATGCGTCGCGCCGCCCACCGACCCGGCGAGCGGCGCGACCTTGTCCTTCGAGCCCGAGACGACCACCGGATCCCCGAGGAGAGCCGGTTCCTTCGACGCTCTCGGGAACTACGCGATCGTCCGGCGATCGCTTGCCCAGCTCGAGCTCGAACGACATCTATCACTAGACAATGGATCACCTCCTCTCAAAGGGTGGCACATGACTACCCACGGGGCACGCGAAATATTGGGAGGACGCCGCCGACGGCACAAGGTCCCCCGACGCCCGGTCCGGTGCCGCGTCCGACTTCGATCCTCTACATTGGGGCGTGCCCGGCACCTCCCCCGTTTACCGCGCCCTCGCACGCCTGGCCAACCTGGCGCTCCCCCTCGCGACCCCCTGGTCGCCCAAGCTGGCCACCGGCGACCGGGAACGACGCGCCGCCCTGGCACGATGGTGCCAGTGGGCCGCGGAGCATCGCGATCCTTCTCGACCGCTGGTCTGGCTCCACGCCCCATCCGTCGGCGAAGGTCTCCAAGCCGAGGCCGTCCTCGGTCTGCTCCGGCGGCGCCATCCGGATTGGCAGTTGATCCTGACGTTCTTCAGTCCGTCCGCGGCGCCCCTGGCCGGCCGCCAGCCGGTGGATCGCGCCGACTATCTGCCCTACGACACCGCGCCTAACGTCGACCACCTGCTGGCCGCCCTTCGTCCCACCGCCCTGGTGTTCACCAAGCTCGACCTCTGGCCCGAACTCGCCACCCAGGCGGCCAATCGGGGCGCGGCCGTGGTGATGGTGGCCGGCACCGTGAGCCCCACGAGTGGCCGGCGACGGCCCGCGGCCCGGTGGCTCACCCGCCCCGGCTATCGAGCTCTCACCGCCGCCGGCGCCATCTCCGCCGCCGACGCGGACGGACTGGCACTTCTCGGCACGGCGCCCGACCGGATCGTCGTCACCGGCGACCCGAGGTTCGACAGCGCCCTCGAACGGGTCCGGAACGATCGAACCGCCCCCGACCCCGCCCTGGCCGGCCGGCCCACCCTCGTGGCCGGGTCGAGTTGGGGCCCCGATGAGCAGGTCCTCGCCGCGGCAATGGCCATCATTCGCCACCGCCACCCCGATGCCGGTCTCGTGGTGGCGCCCCACGAACCCACCGAGCCCCACCTGCGGGCACTCGAACACCGACTCGAAAGGGCCGGCCTCGGATCGGTACGGTGGTCCCGGCGACGAACCGACGATCCCCCAGGCGCCGTGGCGATCGTCGATCGGGTCGGACTCCTGGCCGGTCTCTATCGGGGCGCCGCACTCGCCTTCGTGGGAGGCGGCTTCGGCTCGGCCGGGCTCCACTCGGTCCTGGAGCCGGCCGCCTGCGGAATCCCGGTGCTGTTCGGCCCCCGGTGGCACTCGAGCCGCGAGGCGGGGCTGCTTCTCGAGGCTGGGGCCGGTCGAGCCCTGCCCGCATCACCCGATCGAGCGGTCCAGTCGTTGGCGGAGAGCTGGAACGAATGGCTGAGTGATCCGCGCGGGCGGGTCGCGGCGGGGGCGCGAGGGTTGGCGGTGGTGGAGGGAGAAATGGGGGCGGCGGAACGGAACGCCGCCCTCGTCGAGGAGGTGGTGCGGGGTCGAAGCGGCTAGCGCGCGCCTGCCCCGGCCGTGGGTGTTCGTTCCGTCCGGTCGAATTCCCGCTCCCACGCCTGGTAATTGTCGGCGGCGTTCTGGACGAACGGCGACCACCCGATCGCCTTCAGAATGAGCGCGTTGACCCAACGCATGGGCCACCGGAGCGGACGGACGATGTCGATGAACAGCACGACCCGAACACCATCGCTCAGATTCCAGGCCTCGTGCTCGAACGTGTCATCGAACACCATGACCTTGCCTTCCTGCCAATGCCGGGTCTCGGGACCAACCCGGATGGCACACCGATCGGCCGGCTCCGGGATCCGCACACCCAAATGGGCCCGGATCACGCCCTTGAACGGACCGCGATGGGGCGGAATCTTCTTGCCCGGCGAGAGAATCGAGAAAAACGCCGTCTTCATCCCCGGGATCTGCTCCAGGATCCGGGCGGTGTCCGGGCATCGGCGACAGTTTTCATCGGCCCGAAACCCGTAGGCATAGAAAAAGAAGGTCTTCCAGCGGTCGTCGCTGGTGAGATGGCGCTGGTCAGGCGAGATGTCCTGGAAGTTGGGCAGCTCCGCATGCCGGGCCAGGATCCGATCCAGCTCCGCCCGGATAGCCGGCCAACCGTCCTCGAGCGTCCGGGTCCACTGGAACGCCTTCGGGTCGAGAAATGGTTCGTTCGGCACCAACGACGCCGCCCCGACCCGCCGCTCCAGCCCGCGAACCAGAATGGCGCCGTTGGTCACTACCCATCGATGTACTGCGGCCTTCATTGTCGATCCTCCGTCGCTGGTCACGGTCGATCCGAAAAGCCGACCACGGGCACCTTGACCCGAATCACCCCGGCTCGAGCCAGCGTGACCACCAGTTCACAACTGTCGCCAACCACCAGCGGCCGGCGAACACCCGACATCATCAGATGGAGACCTCCCGATCGCATCGCGATCGAGCCTCCTGCCGGAATCGGGATGGTCTCGAGGTGCGCCATCCGTCCAGCCCCGCCGGCCACTACCGTCTCGTGCGGCATCACCATCTCCGCAGCGGGCGACTCGGCCAGGACGAGGGTATCCTCGACCCGGCCCTCGTTGGCGATCACCAGAAACGCCGACGCCCCGCTGCCCACCGAGGCGAACGCGTAGCCGTCGGTGATCACGATGCCACCCGACACGGCGAGCGGCGGCGGGGCACATTGCGCGATCCCGACCGCCGCGATCACGTGCCCAAGTCTCACCGAAGCGTGGCCGCGTCCAGCTCCGCGATCGTCCAGGCGGTGGTCCGGCTGGCGGTCGCCGCCCGAACCGCCGCGACATCGGCCGCCGTCACGGCGCTGGCCTTGTTCCCGAACGAGTTGCGGACGTAGGTGATCGTGGCCGCGATCTGATCATCGGGCAACGCGCCCCACGGCGCCATAACGTTGTCGTAGGTCTGCCCCTTGACGGTGATCGGCCCATTCAACCCATGGAGAACGATCGCGATGACCTTCTCCGCCGGACCGCTGACGTACTCCGACCCGGACAGGGGCGGATAGGTGCCGGGAAGGCCCTGACCATCGGCCTGGTGACAGGTCTGACAGATGGCGTAGCCCTCCTGACCAGCGGCCATGACCGCCGGATCAGGCCCGTCGGTCGGCGCCGCAGCGGGTGCGGCGGCCGGCGCCGCGTCGGCCGCGGGCTCGGCCGCGGGCTTGTCGCCGCCACCACCGCATCCCGCGGCCAGGACGAGCAGGGCGACAGGTACCAGACGAACGAACGAAACACCAGCGACGATCGACATGAGATCTCCAGAAGGGTGAGGGACAGTGACGCCCGATTTCATCAGGCGGGAACCCCCGCCGGCGGGGCCGGCGCGGGGCGAACGACGACTTCGACCGTAATGCTGAGTCCACTGACGCAGCGGAGCACGAGTTTGAGCCGGTCTCCAACCCGGACCGGCTGCCGGACCCGCTTGAGAATCAAATGCGACCCCTTCGGCTCCATGACAAGTACCCGTTTCGGCATCGAGATGGCGCTCGCCTTCGCTCGCCCTCCCGCGCCTCGAGCACCGCAAACGTCACGGCCCCGATGTTCGCGAGCCCCCAACCCGGCGGGCGGCGCCCACGCATCCTCATTCGATGCTCCGTCCTGGCCCGGCCCAGTCGGGGTCGCAGCCAGGAAAACACCTAAGAATAATGACATGACACAACCCCGGCGAAGAGGAACGGCCTTCGACGCGGGGAACCAAGGGTCAACCAGGCCGGTTCGGGTCCGACCAAACCGGTGGCGCCGTGGCATTCGCCCGAGACGGTCGCCTCGGCGGGTCGCGATGGCGGGGCCAGGGGGCACGGGAGCCAGCTGGCCGGGCGGCCCAACGCCGCCAGGACCTGCACGGCCAACAACGCGGCGGACACCCACCGGGGCATGAACCGCCCCCCGCCCATCGGTTATGGCCAGCGGGAGCCCCGGACCCGGCGACCTCCCCACCGGACCGAGTCGAAAGGCAGGGTCCACGGGTTGGCGAATCGGAGTGGTGGTGCCGACGGTCCCGATCCCGGGATACTCCCGCCCACGGGCAAACGGCCGGTCGCCGAACCGCGGCGAAGATGATCCGAACCGGAGCAAGGGCCGCCGCCGCTGCCGCGGGAAGGACCGCCTTCAGCACGGGGGACGATCACGATGGAGTCATTTGACGGAGAATGAGTATTTGCCACGGACCGCGTGACCATCGTCTCCGGCGGTCCGCCACGACACGAGGTACTTCCCCGCCGCCAAGGCCATGGGGACGTCGACGGCAATCGACTTCGGGTCGTCGGTACCGCGGGCCTTCCCCAACTCGACCTTGACGCTGTCGGCGGTCATCACCGTGATGCTGCTGAACTTCGGCTCGACCTTTTCGGTGAACCACAGCCGAATCTCCTTCGGCGTCGCGACGGACTCATCGGCGGCCGGAATGCTCTTGGCCAACTTGTTGTGGAAAGCCGCGGCGGCCGTTGGGGCGGCCAGGGCAACGACGACCAGGGCGACAGTGCTCAGCTTCATGGTGACCCTCGAAGAGGATAGTGGTTGCCGGACCGACTCCAACGGAGCGGGGTCCGGGCATTCGACTCTGGACGACCGAAGAAACGGCGCCGGAGTGCGTCGAAACGCCCCCTGAGGGAGCGGCCGAGTGAATGTCGAACGGAAACGTGGATCAGGCCAGGCCTGGTGGGGCGTGGGCAAACGGAAGGGAATGTGAGGGCGTGGCCAGCCGGACGAGGTGCTGAGCGGAAGGAACCTGCGGAACCGGGCGGAATGGGGCCGGAACGATCGCGACGATGGCAGCCGACTGGCCCGGCACCACCGGCGCCTGGCAGCCGAGCACGCAGACACAGTGGAGACCCCCGGGAGCCCGCGGGCTCGATCCGGGCGTCGAATCGTGGTGGGTTCCATGATGGGCCGCCGTCGGCGGCGCCTCGACCTCGCACGGCATCCCGGCGGCCGTGCCGGTTTGCAGCGCCAGCGCGATCGAGGCGACCGCCAGGCTGAGACGTCGAAAAAGGGTGCCCATCACGGGATAAGTTCGCTCCGGACCTGCCGGGGCGTCAACGACCGACGATCACGCCCTCGTAGACCACCGTCTTTGGCGCGATCAGGCCGAGGGTCAACCCAGTGAACAGCAGATCGGTCCACCGGCTCTTGGTTCGGATCTTGAGTTGGGCGACTTCCTTGCCGCCCACCAGCTGGTTGGCCAGGGCCCGATCCAGCGGCGCCTTCTTGAGCGGCAGGAGGCCCCAGAACGCGTGGACTGTATGGGTCCGGACCCGGAAAGGCTGCCCTGCCACCGTTTCACCGGCCGCCGTGGCCATGGTGGCGGGCACCCCGAGAGAGGTGGCGTCGAACGACTGAGCGCACCCCGAAAGCGCCATCGCGCCCAGCGCCGCCACCACCGCAAACCGTCGCAAGCTCGTCACGCCCGACTCCTCACCGAAAATGGTAGCTCGCGCCGACGCCGATGCCCGGGGCGCGCCCGGTGCCGTGGTCCCACCCAAGCCTGCTGTCGTACGAGACCCGTAGGCCCAACCCGTTGAGCAACCCGAGGTCGATGCCGGCGGACAAAGCCCCCTTGGCCTCGGAACCAGGCTGGTTGCCAAGATACTCGAT
>CADEGB010000190.1 GCA_902826755.1 uncultured Gemmatimonadota bacterium | reverse complement strand
TCTGCTCGGGGTGCAAAGCGCCCGCCAAATACAAAGATGAGGAACTGCGCGCCATCAACGACAACCTCGACATTGCCCGGGCCCTCCCGTATCAGAAGGGCACGGGGTGCGACGCCTGCGCCGGCACCGGATACAAGGGGCGCGCGGGCATCTACGAGGTGATGGCGATGTCCCACGAGCTTCGGCGGATGATTCTCCGGGGCGCGTCGGTGGCGGAACTGCGGGATCAGGCGGTCAAGGAGGGGATGTTGACCCTCCGGATGGACGGACTCAAGAAGATCGAGCGCGGCACTACCACCCTCGAGGAAGTGGTCAAGGAGACCTCGGCATGAGCGAGAACGAGATTCGATTGAACGACGGCCCGGGCGGTAGCGCGGCGGACGGCCGTCGGCTCAACCTCAGGGCGCTCCTGCAGGAGATGATCGACAAGGAGGCCTCCGACCTGCACATCACCGCGGGCGAACGGCCCAAGCTCCGGATCGATGGCGACATCACCGACAGCTCGGTCGATCACATCATGAGCCCGAAGGACACCCTTCAGCTCGCCTATTCGGTGCTGACCGAGGCGCAGAAGAAGCGGTTCGAGCTCGAGGATGAACTCGACTTCTCGTTCGGGATCCAGAACCTGGCCCGGTTCCGTGGCAACGTCTTCAAGCAGCGCGGCTGCGTGGCGATGGTGCTCCGGATGATCCCCTTCAGCGTCCGGACCTTCGACGAGCTCGGCCTGCCGCCCGTCATGGCCCGTCTCTCGGAGCGGCCCCGCGGGCTGATCCTGGTCACCGGCCCGACCGGCTCGGGCAAGTCGACCACGCTCGCCGCGGTCATCGACAAGATCAACAAGGAACGGAAAAGCCACATCATCACGGTGGAAGATCCGATCGAGTTCATCCACCGGCACCAGGGCTGCATCGTCAACCAGCGCGAGATCGGCACCGACACCAAGAGCTTTGCCGCCGCGCTCAAGTACGCCCTCCGGGAAGACCCCGACGTCATCCTGGTCGGCGAAATGCGGGATCTGGAAACGATCGCGGCCGCGCTGACCATCGCGGAAACCGGCCACCTCGTCCTCGCCACCCTGCACACCAACTCGGCGGCGGAGTCGATCAACCGGATCATCGACGTCTTCCCGAGCAATCAGCAGTCGCAGATTCGGGCCCAGCTCGCCTTCGTGCTCGAAGGGGTGGTGACCCAGACGCTCCTCCAGAAGAACCGGGGCAAGGGTCGGGTCATGGCCTGCGAAATCATGGTGGCCACGCCGGCCATCCGCGCCCTGATCCGCGACGATAAAATTCACCAGATCTACTCGGCCCTGCAGTCCGGCAAGAAGCACGGGATGCAGACCATGACCGATTCGCTCTATCAGCTCTACATGAACAGGGAAGTCCCCCGCGACGAGTGCCTCCGGGTGGCGTCCGATCCGAACGAGTTCCTCCGGATGATCGGAGAAAAGCCCCTCGACGATCAGCCGATCGCCGAGTTGCCGAAGGACCGGCCCGACCGGGCGCTGGCCCGCCGCTAAGCGACGAGGGAAACCATGGCCGTTTTCGAGTATACCGCGAAGAACACCACCAGCGGGCAGATCATGAAGGGTACCCTCGACGTCCCGACCAAGGACGACGTGATGGCGTACCTGAAGAAGAACCGGCTGCTGCTGGTGACGGTTCGCGAGCAGCCGAAGCAGCTGACGTTCAAGATGCCGGGAAGCGGCGGGGTCAGCACCCGCGACCTGGTCATCTTCACGCGGCAGTTCGCCACCATGATCAACGCCGGCCTGCCGCTGGTCCAGTCGCTGACGATCCTGGCCCAACAGACCGAGAACAAGGCCCTCAAGGAGATCGTCAAGCAGGTCGTCTACGACGTCGAAGCCGGTAACACCCTGGCCGACGCGTTCCGGAAGCACCCCAAGGCGTTTCCCGACCTCTACGTCAACATGGTGGCGGCCGGCGAGGCCGGCGGTATTCTCGACACCATTCTGCTCCGGCTGGCCACCTTCCTGGAAAAGAGCGACGCCCTCGTCCGCAAGGTCAAGGGCGCCATGGTCTATCCGGCCGTCATCGTGTCGGTGGCCGTCATCGCCATTGCCGTCCTCCTGATCTTCGTCATCCCGACCTTCGAGAGCATGTTCGCCTCGGTGAACATGGAACTCCCGATGCCGACCCAGATCGTCATCGGCGCCTCGAAACTCCTCACCAGCTGGTGGTGGGCCATCATCCTAGGCTTCGTGGCCGTGGGTTTTGCCGGGCGGTCGTACTACATGACCCCGGATGGGCGGAAGCAGATCGACGGAGCCATGCTCAAGTCCCCCGTCATCGGCGACCTGCTCCGGAAGTCCGCCGTGTCCCGGTTTACCCGGACCCTCGGCACCCTGATCTCCTCGGGTGTCTCGATCCTTGACGGCCTCGAAATCACCGCCAAGACCGCCGGCAACCGGGTCATCCATGACGCGGTCATGCAGTCGCGCGCCTCGATCGCGGGCGGTGAGACGATCGCGGGCCCGCTCCAGACGTCCGGCGTCTTCCCCCCGATGGTGATCTCGATGATCGCCGTCGGCGAGCAGACCGGTGGCCTCGACGAAATGCTCTCGAAGATCGCCGACTTCTACGACGCCGAAGTGGACGTCGCGGTCAGCGCCCTGTTGAGCTTGATGGAGCCGATCATGATCGTGGTCCTCGGCGTGGTCGTCGGCGGCATGGTGGTCGCCATGTACCTCCCGATCTTCGACATGGTCAACGCGGTGCAGTAACCTCCCGGGGGGGAGGGGCAGGGAAAGCGGGGGTCCGGATTCGTCCGGGCCCCCGCTTTCGTTGTCGACCGAGCGGGTGCCGGGCCGCCCCCCACACGCCGATATTACCTCACCGATGAGCCCCCCGAACCCGCCCCCCCAGACGAAAACCCACCCGATCCGGGGGCGAGCGGTGGCCATTCTGGTCATTTTCGTGGCGCTCGCCGCGATCGTGTCGCTTCGGTCCCTCCACGCCACGCTCCTCGGCTGGCTCGACGTCATCCGGGGCCTGATGGCCGACCACCCCACCGGAGGGGCCGTCGTGTTCGTGGCCCTGGCCGCCCTGTCGGCCATGGTGGCGTTCTTCTCGAACGCCGTCCTGGTTCCGCCCGCGGTGGCCGCCTGGGGCGAGGGCGGCACCGTGGCGCTCCTCTGGCTCGGCTGGATGCTGGGTGGGCTGACCTCCTATCTGATCGGCCGCGGACCCGGGGTCCTGGCGGCCCGGGGCCTCGTGTCCGAGGCCAAATTGGCGGGATACCAGCGCCGGATCGGGGCGGGAGCGCCGTTTTCTCTGGTCCTCCTCTTCCAGCTCGCGCTGCCATCGGAGATCCCCGGGTACGTGCTCGGGCTGGTTCGATACCCGCTGACCAGGTACCTCGTCGCATTGGCCATCGCGGAGCTTCCGTACGCCGTTGGCGTCACCCTGGCCGGCGAGAGCTTCCTCCAGGGCCGATTGGTTCCGCTGCTGGGCTTGGGGGCCGGGGCCGCGCTGGTGGCGGTCCTGGCCTGGCGGACCTTCCACCGGCACCCGGCGCTCGGCGCCCATTCCAACTGAAATCACCATGACCACGTTCGGCCCGATCGACCCCGGCACCACCATCGGCCACGTCCACCTCAAGGTGGCCGACCTCGAACGCGCCCTCGGCTTCTATGTCGGCGTGCTCGGGTTTGCGGTGACGCAGCGCTACGGCGCGCAGGCCGCCTTCGTCGCGGCCGGCGGCTATCACCACCACATTGGGCTCAATACCTGGGAAAGCCGCGGGGGCGGCCCGCCGGACCCCGGAACGACGGGGCTCTACCACGTCGCCATCCGGTATCCGACCCGCGCGGCCCTGGCGGACGCGCTCCGGCGGTTGGCGGCCGCGCGGATCCCCCTCGAGGGGGCCAGCGACCACGGGGTCAGCGAAGCGTTGTACCTGCGGGATCCGGACGGAAACGGCGTCGAACTCTATTGGGATCGGCCCGAGGCACGCTGGCCCCGAACCCCCGACGGCGGCCTCGCGATGACGACTGGCCGCCTCGACCTCGAGGCCCTGCTGCGCGACAGCCCGACCGGGTAACTCAGAGCCGGCCGCGCGCCGGCTCGAATCCGAGTGCCCCGTTGAGCCACCGCACGAATGGGGTCAGCCGAGCTGCCTCCTGACCGAGCCGCCGGACCAACGCGGCGGTGCCCAGCGCGGAGGTGGGTACCGGCACCGATACCGTAAAGGACTGGTACCGGAGCCAGTCGGCCGCGGGGTGATCGGCCGGATACCCGCGCGGTACCCGGGTCAGGCGTGACTCGGGGTCGAGATCGCCGAACCGTTTTCGGAACGCCGGCGCCGACACGATTCGCTCCCACGATCGCCACTCCTCCGCCAGCGTGTCCCGAAGCCGGTTGAGCGCGGGGCGCGACGGCATCCAGACCCCCGCCGCGAAGAACGACTCCCGTCCGTCGAGATGGAAGTAGAAGCCCGCTCCACCCTCCGACTCCTGACCCACCCCGCGGCCAGCGTCCCGATGATAGAACCAGCACCCCGCGTTGGTCTTGTAGGGCGACTTGTCCTTCGAGAACCGGATGTCGCGGTTGATCCGGAACAGGGACCGCTTCGGGTCGCCGATGATTTCGGGCGCGACGCCGGCCAGGGTGACGTCGACCGCGTCCACCAGCGCCTTCATCGGCTCCCGGATCGCGGTCTCGTAGATCGCCCGGTTCTTCTCGAACCAGGCTTTGGTGTTGTTCCGCGCCAGGCCGCGGAAGAACCGCTGTGCCGCGGGGGGAAACCCGTCGAATTCCGCCATGGTCATCTCCGGCAAGTCGGGGGGCGAATATACCATCGCCCGGTTGCGGGAGGCCCCCGGGTCCGGCAACTTGGGCCTTCCTCGTCTCCGGAACCTCTTCGTGTCCATCGCGCTCGCGATCGTCATGGCCCTCCTGCTGGGGGCCGGCCTGTCGGTCCAGGCCGGCGTCAACGCGTCCCTCCGCTCGGTCCTGGGCCACCCGCTCCACGCCACGATCATCAACTTCGTCGTCGGGCTGGTCCTGGTCCTGGCCTACGCGCTGCTCTCGGGGCTCAGGACCCCGGGGGCCGGGCAGTTCGGGCGGGCGGCGCCGTGGATGTACCTCGGAGGGGTAATCGGCGCGGCGTACGTCACCGGCGTGGTCATTCTGGCGCCGCGGCTCGGCGCCGCGACGCTGGCCGCGCTCGTCATCGCGGGGCAGTTGTTCGCCGCCCTTGTCATCGATCAATTCGGCTGGCTCGGGTTCCCGACCCACCCGGTTTCGCCGACCCGGATCGTCGGAGCGGCGCTGCTGGTCGCGGGGGTGATCCTGGTCCGGCGCGGCTAGCGGGAACCCCGGCCGACCCGCCGCCGTAGGGCCGGGTATGACGACGATCCGATGGACCCTTGCCGCCCTGGCCGTGGGCGCGCTCGGCTGTGGCAGCTCGACCGTTACCGGGCCCTCGGTGGCGCTCACCAGCGGCTCTTGCAGCGGCGGCTTCGAATCGGTGGCGGACACCGCCCTGGCCGCGATCAACCGGGCGCAAGGATGGTCGGCCGGTGTCCTGGTGGACGTGGCCGGGACCCGGCGCTGCGAGGTCTTCTTCGGAGCCTTCGATCGGACCACCACCGTGGCGGTGGCATCGGCCGCCAAGTGGCTCACGGCGGCGACCATCATGGCCGTGGTGGACCGGGGTCTGATATCCCTCGACGATTCGGTCGGTCGGTTTCTGCCCGGGGTCACCGGCGTCCCGGCCACCATCCGGCTCCGGCACCTGCTCTCCCACACCTCGGGTCTGCCGCAGTACGACAACTGCATGTTCGACGCGAACCTCGCGCTCCAGGCCTGCGCCCGAACCATTCTGGCCGCCCAGGCGATCGCGGGACCCGGCGTGGGGTTCTACTACGGCGGAGCCGGGTACACGGTGGCCGGCGCGATGGTGGAGGTGGCGACGGGTAAACCGTGGGCGGATGCGTTCGACACCTATCTAGCGGGTCCGTTGCAACTTGCGGCCACCAGCTACGGACCGGGCACCAATCCGATGCTCTCCGAGGGTGGGGTCGTCACCACGTTGTCCGACTATGGCCGTTTTCTCGGGATGCTGGCGGCCGGCGGCGCCAGCGGCTCGGGGCGGGTCCTCTCGGCGGACGCCGTGCGCCAATTGCGAACGCCACGCACCACCGGTCTCCCGGTCCTGGCCTCGCCGCGGGGGTCGCTCGGCTACGCGTTAGGCTCCTGGGTCGACGCCGAGGCGGGCGGGTTGGCCACGTTGTCGACGAGTCCGGGAAGCCGCGGATTCGTACCGCTGATCGATTGGGAACGGGGGATCGTGGTCATCGTCGAGGCCTTCGACTACCTCGACCGGGTCTGGCCGCTGTTTCAGGCCGTGTGGAGCGAGGTGGACCGGCGAGTGCCCTGATCGGAACACCCGCCGGTCGTCAGACGGTCAACGTCAGCTCGGCCAGCGCGGGGCACGGCTCGGAGGAGCCGGTTGGCTCCTCCGTGGGCCGGTCCTCGGCGGCCGGCGGCCGGGACATCGGAAGAACCGGCGCCAGGCGGCGGTTCGGTTCGTCGGTGCGCCACAGCCGCGTCGGGCGGTAGATCGTCGGTCGCAACATCGGTCCTCCTTTCCTCGAATCTTCGTGCTCACTCCGGTGCCTGAAAACAGTTCGCCCCGCCATCGCGATATCGGGCGAGGCGGGGCGACGACGACATGGCCGGGCATCCGACCTAGGCGTAACGGAACCTCCACCATGACCGTGCATCGCCGCCCTGGCCGATGGGCCGGGCCTCGTGCCTCGGAACGAACGTCTGGGCTGACCGCATGGTGATCTCCATCACAACTCGGTTGCACCGGTCCGCATAACGATGAGCCGTTGCGGGGACGGGCACGATAAGAAGCGAGCGCGGATTTGTCAACGGGATGCAGGCTCTGGCACTCGGGGGAAACCGTCCATAGGGCGGCTGCTCGGGCGTCTATATCTTGGAGACGCGCGTTTCGACGAACCTTTTCGGGGGAAAAGACATGCGGTCGATCGGCAGGGGATTGATTGGTTTCGGGGTGACGGTGCTCGCGCTGGCCGGGCAGCAGGCGGCGGCGCAGGTGAAAGGCATCGAGTTGAACGGCTTCGGCGGTCTCTACGCGCCAACTGACAAGGAAGGGCTCGAAGGCACCCGGGAGGCGCTCCGGCGGGGCTCGACGGCGTTCGGTGGCCGGCTCACCTGGTGGACCGGCAAAGCCCTTGGTATCGAAGCCGTCGGGGCGTTTTCGCCGGCCCGGCTCAAGGTCACCGCCAACTCGGGAAGCCAGTTCGTTCGGAGCACCGAGGTGGTCCTGGCGGCCGGCAAACTGATGTTCAATCTGACGCCCGGCAGCAAGGTGTTAGGCATCGCCATCGGCGGCGGGCCGGCGCTGATCCACACCAAGGAAACCGTCTTCGACCCGGCCCGCTCCCAGAACGACTTCGGCGGGGTGGCCGGTCTGACCCTCCGACTCGGGATCGGCGAGAACGTCGCCCTCCGGGGCGATTTCGAGGACTTCTTCTACGGCGGCGACTTCGGCCGAGGCAGCAAGTTCACCCAGGACCTGGTGGTCAGCGCGGGACTCTCGATCAAGCTCTGACCGAGCCGCCCCGCCACCCGGGGGGCGCCGGCCGGCGTCCCCCGGTCTTCCTCGCGGGGTTGTATAGGGTAGGGGGGTATGCTACCTTGCCCTCATGAGCGACACCGTCACCCTCCCCGTCAAAGGCATGACCTGCGCCGCCTGTCAGGCCCGGGTCCAACGGTCCCTCGAAAAAACCCCGGGCGTCGCCACCGCCGCCGTGAACCTGATGCTTCACTCGGCCACGGTGGAATACGACTCGGCCGCCATCGACCCGGCCCGACTGGTGGACGTGATCCGGGACGCCGGCTACGACGCGGACCTGCCGGTGGTCGACGAGACCGCCGCTCAGGCCCAGACCGCGCTGGAACGAGAACAGGACGCGGAGTACCGGGAATTCCGGCTCAAGGCCCTGGTCGGCGTTTCGGCCGGACTGGTGGCCATGGTCGTTTCGATGCCGCTGATGGCGGGCCCGGGTCATGGGACGATGGACCCGGTCATGCGGTGGGCTGACCGGTTTCTGGGCGCCCCACTGGCCGCCGCGGCCCCCTGGCTCTACCGGATCGATCCCTCGGTCCTCCGGTGGGGGCTCCTGGTCCTGACCGTGGTGGTGATGGGGTGGGCCGGGCGCCACTTCTACACCCGTGCCTGGGCCGCGCTCCGCCACGGAACCGCCAACATGAACACCCTCGTGGCGCTCGGTACCGGGGCCGCGTTTCTGCTCAGTCTCGCCGCCACCGTGGCGCCCCTGTCGTTCGAGCGCCGAGGCCTCGCGGCGGACGTGTACTACGAGGCGGTCGTCCTGATCATCGGGCTTCTGCTCCTAGGCCACCGGCTCGAGGCCCGGGCCAGGGACGCAACCGGGCCGGCCCACCGCCGGGAG
>CADEGB010000189.1 GCA_902826755.1 uncultured Gemmatimonadota bacterium | reverse complement strand
GACCACTCGCGCCCCGTCCGCTTCCGGCGGGGTCATCCGACATGCGCGGTCTGCTCTGGTCTGTCGTCGCCCTGGTCCTTGCCGCTCCGCTCGTGGGGCAGGCCGGCGGATCGCTGGCGGGGCGCTCCGCCGTGTACGCGCCGCACGGCGTGGTGGCGTCGCCGCAGCCCTTGGCCACCCAGGCCGGTATCAGGGTGCTCCAGGACGGCGGCAACGCCATCGACGCCGCCGTCACCACCGCCGCCGTGCTCGGGCTGGTCGAACCGATGATGAGCGGCCCCGGCGGTGATCTGTTCGTGATCCTCTGGTCCGCCAAGGAACGGCGGCTCGTGGGCCTCAATGCCAGCGGCCGGGCCGGGGCGCTGATGACCCTCGAGGCCCTGACGCGGCGCGGCCACCGGCGGATGCCCGTCGGCGGCGCCGAAACCGTCACCGTGCCAGGCGCCATCTCTGGCTGGGCGGCGCTGCTCGGCCGGTATGGGACGATGTCGCTGGCGCGGGCCCTCGATCCCGCCATCCGTCTTGCCGACGACGGCTTTCCCGTGAGCCCGATCATCGCGCGGGAATGGGCGGTCTTCGCGGCCGGGCTCGATTCCGGCGGCCGCCGGGCCCTGCTGATCGACGGGACCCGCGCGCCAGCGGCTGGCGAGTGGTTCACCAACCCCGACATGGCTCGCTCGCTCCGGGCGCTGGCCGCCAAGGGGCCGGGCGCGTTCTACGGCGGCGCACTTGGTCGGGCGGTGGTCGACGGGCTCCGGGCCCGTGGCGGGTTCCTGACGCTCGAAGACCTGGTCCGCCACCGGGTCGAATGGGTTGAGCCGATCGGGGTGCCGTTCGCCGGGTATCGGCTCTGGGAACTGCCGCCTAACGGTCAGGGGCTCGCGGCACTCGAGATGCTCCGGATCCTCGAGTCGTTCGATCTCGCCGCCATGGGCCACAATTCCGCCCCCTACCTCCATCACCTGATCGAGGCCAAGAAGCTCGCCTACGCCGATCTCGACCGTTACGTCGGCGACCCGGCCCACATGACCGTCTCGCCCGCGCAGCTGTTGTCCGACCCCTTCATCGCCACCCGGCGGGCGCTGCTCGATCCGCACCGAGCGTCCCCCGGGCCGGAGCCGGGCGTGGTCGGCGCCGGGTCCAACACCACCTACGTCACCGTCGCCGACCGGGAAGGGAACATGGTCTCCCTGATCACCAGCCTGGCCAGCGGGTTCGGCTCGGGCGTGGTGATTCCGGGCACCGGCTTTGCCCTGCAGAACCGAGGCGTCGGGTTCAGCCTCGAGCCCGATCGGCCCAACACCGTGGCTCCTGGCCGCCGGCCGCGCCACACCATCATTCCGGGCTTCGTCACCCGGATCGGCGCCGATGGGCGGGAGGAACCGTGGATGAGCTACGGCATCGTGGGCGGGGCCCAACAGCCGCAGGCCCACGTCCAGGTTCTTCTCAACATGGTGGTGTTCGGGATGGACCCGCAGCAGGCGCTCGACGCCGCCCGGTTCAATCATGCCTCCGGCAAACTGGTGGGCCTCGAAGGGCCAATCGACCCCGCGGTCGTCTCGGCTCTCGAAGCCATGGGACACCAGCGCCACGACACCAGCAAGATCATGGGAGGCCTACCGGTCTACTTCGGCGGCGGTCAGGCCATCGTCCGGCGCGGCCGGGGCTGGGTGGCTGGCTCGGATCCGCGCCGCGACGGATACGCGGCCGGGCATTGACCATGATCCGTCTCTGTCTTGCGGGCGCCACCGGCTGGGCCGGCTCGGCCCTGGCACGCGCGGTGGCGGCCGCCCCGGACATCGAGCTGGTGGCCGCGGTATCCCGGAGCCACGCCGGCAAGCGCCTGAGCGAGGTGCTGGCCGACCCGCGACTCGACACGCCGGTCTTCGCCTCCGCGTCCGAGGCGCTGGCCCGTCCGTGCGACGTGTTCGTCGAGTACACCAAACCGGCCGCGGCCAAGGCCAACGTCCTGACGGCGCTCGACCGGGGCGCTCACGTGGTCGTCGGCACCTCGGGCCTCACGGAAGACGACTACGCGCAGATCCACGCGGCGGCCGTCGTGGCCAAGCGGGAAGTGCTCGCCGTCGGTAACTTCGCGCTCACGGTGGTGCTGCTCCAGCGGTTTGCCGAGATCGCCGCTCGGTTCCTGCCGAGCTGGGAGATCATCGACTACGCCCACGACGGCAAGATCGACGCACCGAGCGGCACGGGTCGGGAACTGGCCCACCGACTCTCCGCGGTGCGGCGACCGCATCAGGCGGTGCCGATCGACCGCGTGGTTGGAAGCCGGGAGGCGCGGGGGGCCGACCTCGGCGGGTCGCGGGTCCATTCCGTCCGGCTTCCCGGGTTCGCGATTTCGGCCGAAGTCATTTTCGGGATGCCGGGTCAACGACTGGCGCTTCGGCACGATTCTGGGCCCAGCGCTGAGCCGTATGTGGATGGGGCGCTCCTGGCCATTCGGGGCGTTGGATCGTTCGTAGGGCTCCGACGGGGGCTCGATCAACTCATGGACTTGTGAGGAGCGGGACGACATGAATCTCGGCGCGTTTTCCATCAGCCTGGCGGTCAAGGATCTCCAGGCGTCCAAGGCGTTCTACCAGAAGTTCGGGTTTACGGTGTTAGGCGGCAACGACAAGAACTGGGTGATCCTCAAGAACGGGACCCACGTCATCGGCCTGTTTCAGGGGATGTTCGAGAAGAACACCCTGACCTTCAACCCGGGTTGGGATGCCGCCGCCAAACCGGTGCCCGACTTCACCGACGTGCGCGAACTCCAGCGTCAACTCAGGGCGGCGGGGGTGCAGTTCGCGGTCGAGGCCGACGAGTCGACGACGGGGCCGGCCCATTTCGTGGCGGTCGACCCCGACGGAAATCCGGTCCTTTTCGACCAGCACGTCTGACCGCCTGCTCGAGGGACGAACGATGGCCAACACCGAGTGGTGGCAGCGGGGACCGATCGAGGGCGTTCCGGCCGTCCTGCAGCCCGTGGCCCACATCCTGTTACAGGTCCGCGAAAGCGTCGACGAGCTGGTCCACGGCCTCACCCCGGCGGAGTGGAACGCCCGCCCAGCCGGGGTGGCCTCGGCGGCCTTTCACGTCAGGCACCTGACCGGGGTGATCGACCGGCTCTTCACCTACGCCCGGGGGCAAAGCCTGTCGGCCGAGCAGTTCGCCGCGATCCGGGCGGAGGGTGCGGAGTTGGGGGCCGACGAAGTGGCAGCCGCCCTGGCCGCGCTGTCCGCGCGGGTGGAGGCGGCCGTGGCCGAATTGCGGACCATCGACGTCGCCACCTTGGGAGACTTCCGAGGTGTGGGTCGGGCCCAGCTGCCGTCGACCGTGATCGGCTGCCTGGTCCATGGGGCCGAGCACGCGATGCGCCATGTCGGTCAGTTGTCCGTCACGGTCCGGGTGGTTCGACACCTCGCCGCACCCTCGGTGTAGACCGCCTGACGGCGGACGGCCCGTCGTCTCACTTCCCAACGCAACAAGAAGCGGAGGTTCCCGTGCAGCTGGCGATGGCCGCCGTGGTGCCGTACTCGCCCGATCAACTCCGCGTCGTCAAACAGATCGGCGTGGACCATGTCGTCTACTACGACATGGCGACGATGCCGGTCGAGTACGACGATCTCCGCCGCGTGGTTCGGGACCTGGCCCGGCTCGGCCTCTCGATCTCGGTGGTGGAGTGCGGACCGCCGATCGATCGGATCGTCTTCGGCAAAGACGGTCGGGAGGAGCAGATCAAACGGTTCGAACTCGCCATCGAGAACATGGGGCGGCTCGGCATCGGTGTCCTGTGTTACACCTTCATGCCGCCGGTCATGGCGGACGCGATGGTGGTTCGAACCAGCTATGCGGCTCCGGCGCGGGGTGGCGCGCTGACCACCGCGTTCCGCAAAGATGAACTCACCGACGCCACCGTCCCGCACCGGGAAACCCCGATCCCGGTCGAGGCGATGTGGGACCACCTCGAGTACTTCCTTCGCCGGATCATTCCGGTGGCGGAGGCCGCCGGCGTCAAGCTCGCCATGCACCCCGACGATCCGCCGCTCTCCCCGATCTGCCGGCTCCAGCGGATCATGTCGAGCGTCGCGGACTTCGACCGCCTGCTGGCGCTGTCGCCGAGTCCGGCCAACGGGATCACCTTCTGCCAGGGTTGCTTCCTGGAAATGGGGGCCGACCTCCCGACGATCGCGCGCCGCTACCAGGGCCGCATTAACCATGTTCACTTCCGGGACGTGGCCGGGATCGTCGGCGATTTTGTCGAGACCTTCCCCGACGACGGTCCCACGAACTTCATCCCGGTCTTCGAGGCGCTGCGTGACACGGGGTGCGCCAGTCCGATTCGGATCGACCACGTCCCCCGCCTGGCGCTCGAAGGCGGTCTGAACGACGGGTACGGATTCCTCGGCCACGTCTTCGCGACCGGGTATCTCAAGGGACTCCTCGAGTCGGTGTTCGGGAAGCCGGCGCTCGAGCGTTGGCGGGGGATCGAGCCGGCCCGGCAGGCCGAGGCCTACTTCGATCGGGCTCGGGCTGGAATGACCGGCAATTCGATCGACGAGGGATAACGCGGAGATCGGTGGATCGCGACGGTCGGGGCCCGCCGTGGCGCCGGGAAGTTGTCCCGATCCGCGCCGGTGACCGTGAGCCTGATCCGATGGCCGGGTCGGAAATAAACCGAGGTCGGCAACAGATCGAAAACGAGTTCGACCGGCCGATCCGGTTGCAGCACCAGCGGAGGCGTTCCGGACAGGGCGGGCCGGTAGGGGAGGCCGAGGTTGCGGTGCGGCGCCGGCCCCAGCCGACTCCGGGAGGCGCGGGCCATTCCTTCGGTGACGTAGCTCGACCGCCCTTCCGGGGAGACCTCTTCGAGATAGACGAAGAGGTCCGCATCGGTGGTGTCGGCGGTAACCCAGAGGCGAACGACAGGATGGCCGGTGACCTCGAGCCTGGCCGGCAACGGCTCGCTGGTGTAGGTCCACCCTCGAGCATCGTTAGGCGCGAGGTCGGGATATCCCGGGGGGCCGCCGTAGCCGTTGACCCAGCGGTTGGCCTTGCCAACCGTTGCCGTCGTGTCGACCACCCGCCGGTCCGCCCCGGTCGAGGCGGGCCGGGTTCGCCTCAGGCGTCCGTCGTTGGCGGAGGCCACGGTCCCGGTTGGGCCGGCGCCAAAGTAGAAACGGGTCCGTCGTTCCGCCGGTAGCGGCCAGGCCCACGCCGCGCGCCAGATGCTGTCGGCGGGGGCGTTGAGCGTGCCGTAGTGAATCGGCGGCTCCCGCATGATCCCGTTGTCGATCCCCTTGAGCCAATAGTCGTACCAGCGGAGGTGCTCGGCGACATTGTCGTAGCCGTGCCCCTGCGAGTGGAACCAGGGGCCCATCACGAGCTTCTGGGGGACGGTGAGGTTGGCGTACCAGAGGAAGGCGTCCCGGGGGGCGGGATCGAGCCAGCCGGAGAGATGGTAAATGGCGATCCCGGAGCGGTTGATCTCCCGCACGGACCGGGACGGGCTGCGCGATCGGTGAATCGCTTCCCCGGTCGTCGGCTCGATCGCGTCGCGGCTTGGTGCCGCCCGGAACAGGTCGCCGACGTCGAGGTTCCGCCCATGGTCGAGCACGGCCAGATCGCGGAGGGCGCGGCCCGAGTCTCCGTCCACCGGGGCCGCTGGGCCGAACGGAACGCCGAACCAATCGAACGTTCGAGACTGGTCGAGGTGGCGCGTCAGAAATCGCCAGGTCGGCAGGGCGTATTCCTGGAAGATGCCGCCCGGATAGAGCAGGTCGTAGAAATCGAAGACGGCCATTTCGGGGAAGATGGCCTTGAGGCTGGGTGGTCGCTCGCCCGCCGCGAAGTACTGGATGTGGCCAAGGTAGGATCGGCCGTACATCCCCACCTTGCCGGACGACCAGGGCTGGGCCCCGAGCCATTCCGTGACCTCGTAGGTATCGCGTACCTCGGCCGCGCCGTAGAAGCCGGGGCTGTCGCCGAACGAGGCGCCGGCCCCACGGGCGTCGACCACCGCCACCACGTACCCATGCTCGAGCAGCGGCCGAGCCCAGTCGAACGTGGTCCGAAGGGTCCCGCCGACGACGCTGGCCCGGTGATAGCGGTGATGTGACCAGACGACCGGGAGCCGCTCCGTGTGCAGCACACCGCCCTGGGTCGGGCGGATCAGATCCACGGCGAGCCGGACCCCGTCCCGCATCGTGAGGTACCGCGACGATCGTTCGAACCCGTCGTATCGGGCGCTCGAGTAGCCGCGATAGACTCCCAGTCGGGAGACGCGCTCCTGCGCCGTCGCCCCGCTGGCGGTGGCGACCAGCAGCAGGACCGCCGCCGCCGCCACGCCGACGGCCCGAGCCACCCCGGCCACGATCCGGGGATAGAGGACTACGACGATGCCTAACGTGACAAGGTGGAACCCGGCCACGGCCAGGAAATGGCCGTGGTAGCCGAATCGAGCGGCGCTCTGGGTCGCCAAGCTGCCGCCGGCCACCGCCATCGCGGCGTAGCCACTCGAGATCATGGTATAGTCGGTTGCCGCCTGCGCCCGGGAGCACCAGCCCATCACGTTGGCGTAGAAGATCGCGAACAGGGCGCCCAGGACGAATCGGCCCGACCAGACCAGCGGGGCCAGAACCCCGCCGCGCGGCTCACCGGACGCGACCCCGGACGCCACCAGGGCAAACACCATCCCGCCGCCAAGGACGGCGAGATAGGCTCGCCGGAATCCCATCACGTTGATCGCGGCGCCGCCAACCAGGGCGCCGGCCACCCCGGCCACCGCGCTGCCGAGGCCGATCGAGCCGACCTGCCCGAGGGAGAGGCCCTGATCCACCAGGAACGGCCCCAGGATCGGCAGGATGAGGAAGTAGCAGAGGCCGGTGGCCAGGGCCAGCACCAGCGTCAGTGGAGCTTCCGGTCGGCGGAAGAACGCCGCCAGTCCGGGCCGGGTGGCGCTGGCGCTCGCCTCCGCGGGTGGCGGTCCCTCCCGACGCAAGAGCCCAGGCGCCGCTACGAGCGGCACGAGAGCACCTAGCGTCGCCATCGCCCCCGCCCAGCCGAGCCGCTCGACCAGCAGCAGCATCACGCCTTCGCCGACCATCACCCCGGCCGCGAGCCCCGCCGACTGGAGTCCGTTGCCGAGGCCCCGCTCGGCGGGGGTCAGCAGTTCGACCGTATAGGCATCGGTGGCGATGTCCATGGTGGCGCCCGAGAGACTGATGAAGAGGAGCGCCGCCGTGGCCGCCAGCAGGCCGCGGTCCGGCGGGAATTGCGACAGGACCAGAAACGCCACGCTGACGCCCAGGGTGGCGGGCAGGAGCCAGGTCCGGCGGCGGCCCAGCGCCGGCAGCCAGTGGCGGTCTGCCAGCGGGGCCCAGAGGAACTTGATCGAGTAGAAAATCGGCGGCACGAACGTGACCCAGAGGATCTCGAGCGGCAGTCCCTGGCGCCGGAGCACGGCGGGTAGACCCGCCAGCAGGAATCCGGTGGCGATGCCCTGGGCCAGATAGAGGCAGAAGACCAACCCGTACTTGGCCTGGCTGGCGCGGCTCAAGGGCAGGCGCGTCACGGTCAGGATCCGGTCGCGAACGGATCGTCGACCCGAGGCCAGTAGGGTGACTGGAACTCCCGGTAGGGAATCCGGGCAAAGTCGAGCGTCTGGGTCCCGGGGGTCATCAGGATCTTGAAGTCGGTGGCCACCCCGGCAAAGCCCTCGACGCCGTGACGCCACATCTTGGCGACCACGACCCGCTTCCGCTCGAGCGAGATCCCGAAATCAGTGATCACCTCGGGGCGGAGCGTCCCCGCTCGGCGGGCGTGGAGGATCAGGTCGAGACCGGGTTCCGCGCTGACCCACACGGCGTCCCCGAACGGCATGGCCTGGATCGGCCCCATCGGCCGCTGAACCAGATCCGGAATCACCCGCCGGATCTCGCAGCGGAGATCGACGGGTCGGCCCGCTTCAGGACCGCTCTTGGCGCCGATCCGGAGCATCAGTCGCTCCCCCTCGCCGGCGGCCCGACAGATCGCGACGCTCATCGGATCCCAGATCGGGCCGAACACAACGTCCGCCACGCCGCGCGCCACCACTCGCTCCAGCACGAAGGTGGCGTCACCGGCCGAGCCGCCGAGGTGATTGTCGCTTTGCTCGCACAGCACCACGGGCGGGCGCGGCGCGGTCAGGGCGTAGTCGAGAGCCTCGTCGATCCCGAGGTCGGCCCGCTCCGTTACCCGATGGCGAAGGGCGAAGAACTCGCGGCCGAGTTGTTCGGCCAGTCGGGCCGCCAGGCCTGGATCTCCGTCGGTGATGGCCAGCAGCTTGGAGCCCACTTCGGGGACGTCGGCCCACGGGTACCCGTGGCCGAGCGAGAGAGAGAGGACTCCGGGCTCTCGTTCCAGGGTCCGAAGCCGCTCGACAAACGTCCGCATCGGCTCCCGCCGGGTAGGGTAGGCCCCGATCATCCGACAATCGAACAGCG
>CADEGB010000188.1 GCA_902826755.1 uncultured Gemmatimonadota bacterium | reverse complement strand
TGGGTCATCCCGACGATGCTGATGGCCTGGGTGACGGTGTCGATCCGGGAGGGAAAGCCGTAAATGGGACTGTTCACCAGCCGGAGCAGCCGGGCGGTGAGGCCGGGATCCTCAGCGATGACCCGGCCGACGTCGGAGGCAGAGCTGAGCGGATGGTCGATCACCTGGAGCAGTCGCTCGTACATGCTCTGGATGGTGCCGACCTCGATCGCGCCGCGGATCAGGTCTTCGGGACGACGGGGCATGCGTCAGGGCCGTTTCTTGAGTTCGGTCGCCACGCAGTAGCGGAACAGGGCGTCCATGGCGGCGTGGTGCCGGTTCACGTGGATGAACCGGGCACCGACCCGATTCTCCACCTCCGCCAGCCGGGCCGGATCGATCTCGGTCTCGGCCGGATCCTCCGCGGCGGCTTCGGCGCCGACAATGTCGGCGTCGACGATGCCCCACATCTGGCAATACCGAAGGTGCTTCTCGGTCAGCACCGTTCCGCCCGGCAGCAACAGCCGGCCGCCGGCGTCGACGATGTCGGCGGCGAGCACCATGTCCGGACGAAGATTGTCGAGGCTGACCCGCATTCGTGTCGCTCCTGTCGAGCCTAGGGTATCGGTTGGGGAAGGGGCGACTTGAGCCGTTGGTGGATTTGCCGATGCTAGGGACAGGATGGAGTATCGATTCGACCGGGCGTACTATCGCCTCGTGTATCCGCTCGCCTTCCGGCCCCGCTTCGTGGTTGGAAGCGACACGTTCCAGGTCGTTGACCTTTCGGAACAGGGGATCCGTTACGTCCATCCCGGCCCCGGGCGCCCCAATCCGGGGGCGGCCATCGAGGGTGTCGTCCGGCTCGCGACCGGGGAGGAGATCGAGGTCGAGGGGACGGTCGTGCGGGTCGAGGCGCCCCACGTGGCGTTGGTCCTGTCGCGAGGCGTTCCCTTCGGTCTGATGCTCGACCAGCAGCGCTATCTCCAGCAGAGGCTGATCGCCTGGCGGTAGTGGCTGTATCCGATTTTGACACTTGCGTCGACCCCTGCAAACCGCTGCTTCACGGACCCGGGCTCCCGCCCGTCAGGCCGGGTTCAAGCCACTTGGCTGGACCATCCGGTCCGGGCGGCCGGGCCAGATCGGACCCGGCCCGGCTTATGCCCCAATGGACACGCCTCGAAATCCCCCAAGGCCGGAGCTCAAGACCGTGAACGTCGATCCGATTCCCCAGAACCTCGTGGCCGTCCACGATCTCCTCACGGAGACCATCACGGTGGCCAATGAACCGGCCGTCCGTTACTCGTGGGGCGTGGCCATCTTTCCCCGGACCGGACGATTCGACGCCCCGGTGTTCGGTGTCGTCACCTGTGGCGGTGAGTCCACAACGTTGACGTACCGACTGCTCCAGTCCTTGATGGACCTTCCGGTCTATGTAAGTGGGAGGGTCCCGGCGACGATTCGGGACGGGATGGCCTTTGGCCCCCGCCGTTCCGCCCCGCCTCCGGCGCTGATGGATCAACCGGTTTTACACATCATGCTTACCTGCTGCATCGGATCGACCACGGATGATCTCGACCGAACGATGCCGCTGGAAAGCACCGTCTTTGCCGGTGACCTCAAGGCGCCGGTCATCCTTTTGACCGAAGGCCGACCGGACGGCTGGCCGAAGTAGCAAGGGGGCCGTTCTAATCACGGAAGGGGGGCGCGACCCAGTCGCGCCCCCCTTCGTCATTGGTGGCTTGGGCCGATTTCGGACGTTTCAACGTCCAGCGGCCGCCAGCGTCAAAAGGAGGATCCACTGGGGGCCGCGGAAGCCATCGGCCCCGTCGTCGTACCACTCGCCCAGCGAGTGGGCGCCGTCCCCTCGGCCACCGCCGTCGACCGCCAGGGCGGGGATGCCGAGGCTGATCGGGAGGTTGGCGTCAGTGCTTCCCGCTCCGCCCCGAGGCATCGGGATCCCGAGGGTCCGGGCGGCGTCCCGGGCCGCGCGAACGAGCCAGAGGGTGTCCGGCTGGGTCCCGGCTGGCCTGAGACCGATGACGCCAATGTCGGCGCTGAGCGACTTGTCCGACCCGGGCCAGCGAGCCTTCTCCTGGACAACGGCCTGGGCTACGGTCCGCCGGAAAGCGCTGTCGAGGCGGGCCAGCGCCGCCGCCGACTCGGAGCGGAGGTCGACCTGCATGACGGCCTTCATCGTGATCGAGTTGATCGACGTCCCGCCTTCGACGACGCCCACGTTGAACACCGTCCGGGGCTCGGCGGGTACCGCGAGATCGCCGATGGCGGCGATCGCGCGGCCCATCGCGTGCATCGGGTTCGGCATCCCGAAATCGCCGTAGCTGTGGCCGCCGGGGCCCGAGAACGTGACCCGGTAGCGATTGCTGCCCACCCCAGCGGTCACCATGCCGAGCCCAACGCCATCGACCGACACGAACGCGTCGATCCGGCCCGCCGAGCCGTGCTCGAACAGGTGCCGGACGCCGCGGAGATTACCGGGGCCTTCCTCGCCGACGTTCCCGACGAAGACCACGTCCCCTCGGGTCGGGATCCGCTCGAGGGCCATGGCTCGGGCGATCGCGAGGACCACCGCCAGGCCGCGGCAATCGTCGCCGATGCCGGGGCCGCTCAGCCGGGTTCCTTCCCGCCGGACCCGGACGTCGGTGCCCTCGGGGAACACCGTGTCGAGGTGGGCGGCGAGGACCAGGCGCCGGCCCCCGCCACTGCCGGGCCGGGTGGCGATGACGTTCCCGACCTGGTCGATCGTGGCCCGGTAGCCTAACGCTTCGAAGCGGCGGGCGTACTCGGCTCCCCGGGCCTGCTCCCCAAACGGCGGGGCGGGGATTTCGCAGAGGGCAATCTGCTGCTCGATGGTCCAGGCGTTGTCCCGTTCGAGCCGGGCCAGGGCGCGCGCCACCGCGGGGTCGGGCGTGGACTGGCCGGCGGTCGGCCCGGCGGCGAGGAGAGCCCCGACGGCCGCGATGATGAGGGTGCGCATCCTAACGCTTCCGGCTCGGGCGAGGCTTCGGCGGGAGTGCGGCCACCGCCATGATCTCGATCGCGGCACCGTAGTGGAGCGGCGCCACGGGGACCACCGCCCGGGCCGGTCGGTGATCGCCGAGAACGCGGAGGTAGACCGCGTTGACGGCGCCCCAGTCGTCGATCCGGGACAGGAAGACGGTCACCTGGAGAAGGTGCTGATAGTCGCTTCCGGCGGCCCGGAGAATCCGGCCGAGGTTGCCGAGGACCAACTCGGCTTGCTCCTCGATCGTACCGATCTGGGGCGTCCCGGTTTCGAGGTCGGCCGGGACCTGGCCCGAGACGTAGACGAGTCCGCCGTGGACGATGGCTTGGGAGTAGTGCCCGGCTGGCCGGCGGGTGCCCTGTACTTGAATCGGGGTGATGGGTGGCATGGCGCTAATTGTCGGCCGGAACGTGCTTCGAAGCAATCCCGAAGCGGTGGCGGCGAGGAGCCAAATCGAGGACTAGCCGGTCAGGGCTCGGTCGAGCACCTCGAACAGCCGGTCGATCTCCCACGGTTCGTTGTAAACGTGGGGCGTGATCCGGAGCGCGTTCCCGCCCCGGACGCTCAGGAAGACCCGTTCCCGCGCCAGCCGCTCCGGGAGATCGGCCGGCAGGGGCCGGTCGGACTTGAGGCCGACGTAGTGACGAGCCCGAAGTGGGGTTGGCACGGCGCGGAGCCCGCGGACCGCCGCGCCGGCGACGACCCGATCGGCCAGCGCGGCGGCGGTGTCGGCGACATTGGCGACGCCCCAGCGCAGCAATTGCTCGATGGCCGCCACCGCGGCCGGGAGGAGCGCGAAGTTCGCCGGCTCGCCGACGTCGAACCGGCGGGCACCCGGCTGGAATCCCTCCGGGTAGGCCGTCAGGGCGCTGAAATTGTTCGAGCCGATCCGGCCGAACCAGTGCTGCTCCAGCGGCCGGCCCTCTTGCCGGCGGGGCGCGACGTAGAGGAAGCCGGTGCTGTACGGACCCAGCATCCACTTGTAGCAGGCGGCCACCAGGAAGTCGGGATTCACCGCGGCCAGGTCGAGCGGGAGGGCGCCTAACGATTGGGTCAGGTCGAGCGCCAGGGCTCCCCCGACCTCGTCGAGTCGGGTCCGGATCCGCGCCAGGTCGAGCAGGGCGCCGTCGATCCAGTGGCACTGGGGCAGGGCCGCGACGGCGGTGCGGTCGTCGATGGCGGCCAACACCACCCGGGTCCAGTCGTCATCCTCGGGGCGGGGCAGCAGCACGAAGTCGGCGCCGACGCTCCGGGCCCGGTCCCGCCAGGTGAGAATGGTCGACGGGAACTCGGCGTCGAGGGCCAGCACCCGCTGACCCGCGCGGAGCGGCACGTTGGCGGCGGCCACCGCCATGCCGTAACTCGCCGCCGGGACGATGGCGATGTCCTCGCCGGTGGCGGGCGCGCCGAGGAGCCGGGCAAACGCCCGCCGGGCCTCGTCCGTGGCGACGAAGAAGTCGGCGGGTTTGAGGAGCCAGGGGCGCAGCTTGGCGTCGACCCCAGCCCGGCCGGCCGCCGCCACCTCTCGCGACAGCGGGCCCATGTAGGCGGCGTTGAGATACGCGACGTCGGACGGCAGTTCGAAGAGCGGGCGTTGCGAAGGAAGGATGGCCATCGGAGGATTCTATCGCGGTGGCGACCGCTCCACCATCCAGGCGTCGCCGACGGCGCCAAGGCGGTGACCGAACACCGTTCGTCCGTCGGCCGAAATGTCGTCGGCCACGAACCCGAATGGCATCCGGGCGTGGCGCACCGGAGGGCCCCCCGCCACCGGCAGGCTCCAGATCGACGTAACGCCGTCACCCAGCGCGTTCTCCACCGCGTAGACGACCCGCTCGTCTCGTCCCCAGCGGAGCGGAAACGCGAGATAGTCGAGCATGGTACGACGCTCGCCCGTGCCGTCGCGCGCAGCAAGCCAGATCCCGCGCTGACCCCGTTCCGACGAGTAGTACACGACCCGCCGGTGACTTCGATCGACCCGGGGCGCGAATAGCCACCCGGGCGACCGGTCGAGAAACGTCGCCGAGTGATCAGGCTGGCCGATCGCGATGGCCGAGAACACCTGATTCCCCTGACGCTGCACGAGGACGCTGTCGTCGCCCAGCCAGGTCACCTCGTCGCTGGTCCCTCCGGGGAGCAGGACGCGGTGACTCTGGGTCTCGACGCCGATCACGTGGGTCGCGAAGGGCTCGCCGGGCGCGGCGCCCGAGATCGCGAGCCGGGTCCCGTCACCCGACCAGGCCAGGTCGTTGGCCGTCTGAAGTTGGAGCAGGATCGTCTCGGAACCACCCGACGTGGCCAGGACCCCGACCGAGGCCCGATGGCCCGATTCGGCCCGAATGAATGCGACCCGGCGCCCGTCCGGCGAGCCGACGACCCGCTTGTAGTTGGCCGTCCCCCTGGTCAACTCGCGGATCGCGACCGCTCCGTTCGCGCCGACGGTCGCGATCGCCGCGTTGGCCATCCCCTCGCGCCGAGCGTACACCAGGTGGCGGCCGTCTGCGGTCACGGTCAACGTCGCCCCGTATTCCGAAGAAGGCTCGAAGCCCGGCAACCCGGTTGCCAGCAGCACTGGTGGCCCTCTCGCCTCGGCCTCCGCCCCAAGCGGCTGGCCGAAGAGGGACGCCTGGGCGCCTTCCCGCGCTAGAAACACCAGCGTGTCGCCAGTGGGCGTCCACCCGATGCCCAGCACCGTCGTGGTGTCGAGCGTCAGCTCCCGCGGGCCGGCCTGGCCGAGCCCGATGAGGATCGTGGCGGCCTGGCGGTCGGTCGTGCTGGTCAGGACCGCCACCCGGTCGCTTCGGGCGTTCCAGACCAGATCGATCGCCCAGGCTCGACCGGCGGGGAGCCGCGTCACGGTCGAATCGCCGGAGGCGAGATCGGTGACGATCAGGTCCCGGGTGCCGGACGGGAGCACGGCCATTCGCCGGCCGTCCGGCGCGATGGAGCCGGGCCGGCCGCCATACGTCTTGGCACTGCCACCGAGTCTCGGCATTGACCGGAGCACTTGCCCGAAGGGCGAATGCTCCCGGTAGTACAGTCGGGTGCCGTCGCCGGACCAGCGGAGTCCGCTGAATTTGGTGGCGGTCGACACCGGAATCGGGGTGCCCCCGCGGCGATCGGTGACGACCAGGCGCTGCGCGCTGCTGTCCTGGCGGACCAGCGCGAGGAACATCCCGTCGGGCGAAATGGCGGCTTCGCCGACGTCGCCGGTGAACGTGATCGGCTCCGGGGTGGCGCGGGTGGCCGCCACGAGCGCCTCGACCCGCATCGCCTGGCGCGCGACCAGCAGGGCGCCGGCGGTCGCCACGAGGGTCGTCACGCCGATCGCCCCGAACCAGGTCCGGCGTCTCGATCGGATTTCCGGGGGCGGGACGCCGCCGGTGGGCGTCGCCAGGGGATCGAGCGCCACCACCACGTCGCCGGCGCCGTTCCACCGATCGGCCGGGTCTTTGGCGAGGCAGCGGCCGACCAGGCTCGCCAGTCCAGGTGGCGTGTCCGTCCGAAGGTTCTCGATCGGCTCGACCGTGCCGACGACGTGCGCGGTGAGGATTTCCTGCGGCGTATCGCCGATGAAGGGGGGACGGCCGGCCAGCAGTTCGTACGCCAGGACGCCGAGCGCGTACAGGTCCACGCGATGGTCGAGCCCGGGGTCGGCCATCGCCTGCTCCGGCGCCATATACGACGGGGTGCCGAGCGCCATCCCGACCGTCAAGCCCGGCGCGGCGGCGGACATTGCTCGAGCCACCCCAAAATCGGCGACCAGGGCATGGCGGCCGGTCAGGAGGATGTTCTCGGGCTTGATGTCGCGATGAATGATCCCGGCGTCGTGGGCCGCCGCCAGGGCGTCCGCCACGTCGGCCACGATCCGGACGGCGTCGGGAATCGGCAACCGGCCCTCGCGCCTCAGTCGGTCGCGAAGCGATTCACCGACGACGTAGGGCGTGACGAAGTACAAGAGGCCCTCGCCGTGGCCGGAATCGAGGAGCGGGAGGATATGGGGGTGATTGAGCCTGGCGATCATGGCAATTTCCCGGAGGAATCGCTCGGCCGCCATCGTCGCCGCGAGCTCGGGATGGAGCACCTTGAGTGCCACCTCGCGGTCGTGGCGAACGTCGCGGGCCAGGTACACCGTGGCGCTTCCGCCTCGTCCGATGGCCCGAATGACCTCGTACTGGCCGGCGACGGCCTCGGCGATCCGCTCCATCCGTCCTCGGGTGTCCGGTCGGGTTCAATGAGGTGGAACTCCGGCCGCCGTCGCCAGGTTCCCGCCGGTGTTGCCTGATCCTCGGCAAAGCGGCACCTTTGTATACAATGACCCGGTCGACTGGTTCGGGCCGGTGCCGTTCCCACCAGGAGCAACGCTGATGAAGAAGACCTTCCTCCCCCTGGCGCTGATGTTCATTGGGGCCGTGGCCCAGGCCCAGCGCCCGATGACCGCCGCCGACGTCCTTGCCCTCAAGCAGGTGGGTGACGCTCAGATTTCCCCCGACGGGAAATGGGTGGCCTACACCGTCTCCGGGGTCGACCTGGCGCAGAACGCCACCAATTCCGACGTCTGGCTCGTGGCCGCGGCTGGGGGCGAGCCGATCCGGCTCACCACCAGCCCCAAGGCCGACGGGCAGCCGCGATGGTCGCCCGACGGCAAGTGGCTCGCGTTCGTGTCGGCTCGGGAAGAGCGGCCGCAGATCTGGCTCATCCGGCCGAACGGGGGTGAACCGGAGAAGCTGACCGAGTCGAAGACCGGGGTGCAGGGGTTCCAGTGGTCGCCCGACGGGCGGAGCATCGCCTACGTCGCGTTGCGGACCGCCACGCCGGAGGAAGAGAAGAAGGAGAAGGAAAAGGACGACGCCATCGTCGTCGACAAGGACTTCCGCTACACTCGGCTCTGGACCATCGAGGTGGCCTCGAAGAAGGCCACCGAGGTGGTGGCCGGCGACTTCCAGTTGGGCGATCCGCAGTGGTCGCCCGACGGGACCCGAATCTCCTACACGGTGACGCCGACCCCCAAGGCGGATGACGGAACCCGGTCGGACGTTCACGTCGTGACGCTCGCGACCAAAGCCACCCGCAAGCTGTTCGAGAACAGCGGCCCGGACAACGGGGCGCGCTGGTCGCCCGACGGCCGGTGGATCGCCTTCCTGACCCGGGGCGACAGCCTCCGGTCGTTCGGTCAGCAGCAGCTGGCGGTCATCTCCTCCGAGGGGGGTAGTCCGCGCGCGGTGGCGGCCAGGTTCCTATACCAGCCCGGCCCCGCCACCTGGTCGGCCGACGGGGCCACCCTCTACTTCTCAGCCTCGGTCCGGACCACGAGCCAGCTGTTCTCGGTGCCGACCGCGGGTGGCGAGCCGACTCAACTCTCGCAGGTCAAGGGTGTCATGAGCGGACCGACCTGGTCCGACGACGGCAGGGCGCTGGCCTTCACGGTGGCGGACGTTCAACATCCGAACGACGTCCACGTCGTCCGCGACCTCGGCCGGTTCGCGCCCGAGAAGCTCACCGATCACAATCCGCAGCTCAAAGACGTGGCCTTGGGCCGCGGCGAAACGGTCCGCTGGAAGAGCAAGGACGGCAT
>CADEGB010000187.1 GCA_902826755.1 uncultured Gemmatimonadota bacterium | reverse complement strand
GGCGGCCCCCGCAGCGGTCGGGTGACGGCAAGTTCGTCACCCGCCGTCGTCCGAAGCAAGAGCGTCGTGGGGACGGCCGGGCGCGTATATTCTGCGCCATACCCCTACGGACAATGCCTTCGTGTTCCTTCCCGATCTGCTCGCGGGTCACCGGATCCTGGTCACTGGCGGCGGCACCGGCCTGGGCCGCGAAATGGCCGCCCGGTTCCTCGAACTTGGCGCCGACCTCTACCTCTGCGGCCGCCGCCAGGGCGTTCTCGACGCCACGGCGACCGAGTTGATGGCCCGGTACGGCGGCTCGGTCCGGACCCGGGCCGTCGACATTCGCGATCCCGAGGCCGTCGATCGGATGGTCCAGTGGGTCTTCGACGACGGCGGGCCGCTCACCGGGCTCGTCAATAACGCCGCCGGCAACTTCATCAGTCGGACCGAGGATCTGTCGCCCAAGGGATTCGATACCGTCGCCGGGATCGTCCTCCACGGGACGTTCTACGTCACCCACGCGGTCGGGAAACGGTGGATCGCCGGCGGGCACCGGGGCAGCGTGCTCTCGATCGTGGTCACCTGGGTGTGGACCGGGTCGCCCTTCGTGGTTCCGAGCGCCATGTCCAAGGCCGGGATCCACGTGATGACTCAGTCGCTCGCGGTGGAGTGGGGACGCTACGGGATCCGGCTCAACGCGATCGCACCCGGTCAGTTTCCGACCGAAGGGATGACCAAACGCCTGGCCCCCGGCGAGGAACGGACCGGGCCGGCCGACCGGAACCCGATGGGACGCGACGGACGAATGCCGGAACTTCAGAACCTGGCCGCGTTCCTGATGTCGAACGGATGCGACTGGCTCACCGGTCAGACGATCGCCCTCGACGGCGCCGGCTATCTCGCCAATGGCGCGTCGTTCTCGGAGCTCTTCGACTGGGGCGACGAGGAGTGGCGCCGCGCCCGGGAGTTGATCCGGGCCCAGAACCAGAAGGACAAGGACGGCCGGTGACCGTTCCGGAATTCCTGGCCGCCACCGTCGTGATGGCCGTCGGGTCCATTCTCCAAGGCAGCATCGGGTTCGGGCTGGCGCTCTTCGCGGCGCCGATCCTGGCCCTGATCCACGGCGGCCTCGCGCCGGGCCCGCTCCTCGTCGCCAACGTCACGCTCACCCTCCTGATGGCCCGCCGGGAGTGGCACGCGGTCCGCCTCGACGACCTGGGCTGGTCGTTAGGCGGACGAGTGGTGGGCATCCTCGTGGCCATCGCCATCATGGCTCGACTCTCGGTCGAAGGCCTCGACATCCTTTTCGGCGGCATCGTGCTCGCCGGCGTGGCCATGGCGGCCACCGGGATGTCGTTCCATCTCACCCCCCGCACCATCTTCGGCGCCGGCCTCGTGTCCGGCGTCATGGGCACCGCCACCGCCATCGGCGGACCCCCGATGGCCATGGTCTACCAGAAGGAGACCGGCCCCCGGATCAGAGGCACCCTGTCGGCCTACTTTACCGTCGGCGCCGTGTTGTCGGCCATCGGCCTCGCGGTGGTGGGACGGTTCGGGCGCCAGGAGTTGCTCACCGGCCTGCTCCTCTGCCCCGGCGTCGTCATCGGCTATTGGGGTTCCCACCGGTTCCTCGGCGTGCTCGACCAACGCGGCCTCCGCGGCGCCATCCTCGGGCTCTCCGCCGTGGCGGCGGCGGTCCTGATCCTCCGGCGGGTCCTCTGACTGACCCTCGCCCTTCCCGGCCAACCGCCCCACCCGCATCTTTCGCCCCGACCCACTCTCCGGACGACGAATCCGCCATGACGTTGAAAATCCGGGCCGATCGGCTCTTCGTCGCAGGCGCGAGCCTGCTGGCGCTCCAGGGGGCCGACGCCCACGCCCAGGAAACCGACCTGATCGCGCGCGCCCGCGCCATCCATCAGCGGGTTCTCACCCTCGATACCCACGTCGACATCGATCCGGCCAACTTCACGCCCGACCGAAGCTATGCCACCCGGCTCCCGACCCAGGTCAACGTCCCGGCCATGGAGGATGGGGGGCTCGACGCCGCCTTCTTGATCGTCTACGTCGGCCAGAGCCAGGACTTCAGCCCCGCGGCCTACGCGCGGGCCACCGCGGCCGCGCTCGAGAAGTTCGACGCCATCGACCGCCTGGTCACCACGCTCGCCCCCGACCGGGTCGGTCTGGCCCGGAGCGCGGACGACGCCCGTCGCATCGCCGCCGCCGGGAAGAAGGTCATCCTGATCGGCGTCGAGAACGGCTACCAGCTCGGCACCGACCTCGCCAACGTCCAGCGGTTCGCGGAGCGGGGCGCCCGCTATCTCTCCCTGGCTCACAACGGCCACAGCCAACTCTCCGATTCCAACACCGGTGAACGCGACGGGGTCTGGAAACACAACGGCCTCTCCGCCCTCGGCCGTCAAGTCGTCGCCGAGTTGAACAAATGGGGCGTCATGATCGACGTCTCCCACCCGTCGAAGCAGTCGATGATGCAGACCGTGGCCCTGTCGCGCGCCCCGATCATCGCCTCGCACTCCGCCGTCCGGGCCCTCTGCGACCACAGCCGCAACCTCGACGACGAACAGCTCCGCGCCCTGGCCCGCACGGGCGGCGTGGTCCAGATCGTCGCGTTCAACGGGTACGTGAAGTGTCAGCAGGAATCGCCGGAGCGCCGGAAAGCGCTCGCCGACCTCCGTGCCGAACTCGGCGGTCGGGGAAACACCGAGGAAACCAGGGCCCGCTATCAGCAGCGGATCCAGGAGCTCAACGCGCGGTTCCCCGCGCCACCTCGCGCCACCGTCGCCGAATTCGTCGACCACATCGACTACGCGGTCAAGCTGATCGGGATCGAACACGTCGGGATCAGCTCGGACTTCGACGGCGGCGGCGGCGTCGAGGGCTGGAACAACGCCACCGAAACCGGCAACGTCACCCTCGAGCTCGTCCGCCGGGGCTACACCGAGGAACAGATCGCCAAACTGTGGAGCGGGAATCTCCTCCGGGTCATGGAGCAGGTCGAACGGATCGGCCGGAAGCTCCGCGGCGAGACCAGTTGACCGCCGCCATCCCGCCATCGATCCCGCGTCGCGGGGGGGCGCTGACCCGCGCCGTCGGCCACCTCATGCTCGGCCTCCTCGGCTGGCGAGTGGAAGGGACCCTTCCCGACCGGCGCAAGATCGTCGCGATCGTCGCCCCGCACAGTTCCAACCTCGACTTCCTGATTGCCATCGGGCTCGTCTTTACCTGGAATCTCCGGGTCCGCTACATCGGCAAGAAGGAGCTGTTCCGGTTTCCGCTCGGTCCGATCATGCGATGGCTTGGCGGCATCCCGATCGATCGGAAGAACCCGCGCGGCGTAATCGACCAGGTCGTCGCCGAGATCGATCGCTCGGATCAGATTCTCCTCGGGATCGCCCCCGAGGGAACCAGGACGCAGGGCGTCCGCTGGAAGAGCGGCTTCTATTGGATGGCAACCCGATCGGAGGCCGCGATCATGCCGGTGTGCCTCGACTGGAGCCGCCGGGTGATCGGCATCCTCCCCCCGGTCGAACCGTCCGGCGACGCCAAGGCCGACCTCGCCCGGATCGTCGGGATCTTTGCCCAGTTCCCCCGCAAGGACGGCGGCCGTATCGAGGTCGAACGAGCGATCGGCGAATCGGGCTGAACCGCCTCAGCATCGAGTCCGGGCGGCCGATACTCTCCGGATGTATGGCGAGCCACCTGATTCCCCCGGACCCGTCGGCCCACGAGACCCTGGTTACCCGCGGGGCCATCCTGGTGGCGTCCAACCCCGAAGAGCGGGCCGAACTGCTCGATGAGACCGACTGGTCCCGTCGGTTTTCCTGGAAGCAGATTCAGGCGCTTGCCACCCATCTCCGTCGGTACCGCCTCGATGCCGGACGGGTCCTGTTCAAAGAAGGCGATCACGATGCCTTCATGGCCGTCGTCCTGACCGGCTCCCTCGAAATCCACAAACACGACCTCGCGGATCAGGATCGAGTCGTGGCCCGGGTGGCCCGCGGGCGCTTGGTCGGGGAAATGTCCCTGCTGGACGGCGCGGCCCGGAGCGCGACGGCCATCGCCGCCGAACCAACGGAACTCCTCGTGCTCACCAAGCACGAGTTCCATCGGCTCGGCGCCGACCACCCGACCCTGGCCTTCGAAGTGACGCTCGCGATCGCGACCGTCATTGCCCAACTGCTCCGCCAGACTACCGGCGCCCTCGTCGAACACCTCGAGGCCTGACCGTCCTCCCCACGACCCAACCCTACGGCAACGACAGCCGATACGGATAGCCCGCCCGGAGCGTCCGGGCCAGCGCGGCATCGTGTCCGTAGGCATCCGGCGCAAACCGGATCGCCCCGTCGTCGATCGTCACCGGCTGGTAGATGACGAACACCGGAATCGGCGTGGGAATCGCGACCTCGACAGGGTCCACGCCGGTCATCGCGCTCTCGATCCGCTCGGTGGTCCACTCGGGAAGGGCCTGCAGGACGAACCGCGCCAGCGCCGCCGGCTCCGCCACGCGGACACACCCATGGCTGAAGTCCCGACGCGCCTCGGTGAACAGGGCCCGGGATGGGGTGTCGTGGAGGAACACCGCGTACCGATTCGGGAGGAGGAACTTCACCCCACCCAACGCGTTGAGGGGCCCGGGACGCTGCCGGACCCTGACGTCCTTTCCAATCCGCCTGACGTTCCCGCTGGTGGCAGGGACCACCTGATCACCCAGCCACAACTCCATGTCAGCCCGCGCCAGGTAGGCCGAATCGCGACCGGCCATCGGCCCGATCTCCTCCTTCATGATCGAGGCGGGCACCTCCCACCAGGGCCGGAATACCGCCCGGGTAAGCTGCGCCGACAACACCGGTGTCTGATGGCCGCGCGCCTGGCCCACGATGGCGGCCATCGTCAGCCGCTCACGCCCGTCCGCCACCGCCTCCAGTTGGAACGTCGCGACGTTGACGACGATCACCGTCCGCGGCAGCGGTCGCGGCAACCAGCGCCGCCGCTCGAGGGCCCATTCGAGCTGCGCCACCCGGTCTCCGAGCGGACGCGCCAACTCGCGCGTGGTGGCCGGACCGATGACGCCGTCCACTACCAGGCCGTGCCGCCCCTGGAACCGCCGAACCGCGCCGACCAGCGCCCCGTCGTACCGCGTCTCGGCGCCCGGTTCGACCGGGTCCGCGCGGTCGAGGTCACCCACGGCCACGAGGTAACGACGGAGGACGCCGACCGCGGGATGATCGGCCCCGGGCTCGATCGTCCGCCCACCGAACAACGGTGGGCGGAGCCCGGTATCGGCGGCTAGCACGCGGTAGCGGGCCAGGGCACCGAGCAGCGCTCGATCCTCCTCGGCCGGACCGGCTCGGACGTCGAACCAAGCCGCCGCGACGGGCGCCCGGCTCACCGAGTCCACCACCGACACCAGCGCAAGCGGGCCGGATCCGACCTCGAGCCCGGGATGGAGCCCCGCCACCCGGACCCGGCCCCCATGGAGCGCGGCGATCAGGCGGGCCAGATCGACGGTCATCGCCACGTCGAAAAGTGCCACGGATCGATCGTCGGCGTGGCCGCGAGCTAGACGGTTTGCCTCCGTGGCAAGCGCGTCGCCGTCGTAGTCGTCGCCACCGAGCCCCCAATCGGCCGCCCGTTGGAGCCCGGCAATCGCGGCCAGCGCCGCCGGCGTGGGGCGGCCGTCGCGCGTCCAGCGGGGCTGCCAGTCGTTGCGGACAGCCAAAGACTCGACCACCGAAGCCGCATCGGTCAGCAGTGGCCATCGCATCGTCGGGTGCCGCGGCGCCGACAGCACCTCGCGTACCGTGCGGGCATACTCGGCGGTGTCGGCCACGGCGTGGTGCCACCGTAAGGGAACACCGCTCGGTCCCGCCGCGACGGTCGCGACCACGACGAGCCACCCCGCGCCGGCGCCGATCATCATCATCATCATCAATGCTCGGTCGGTCGGGATGAGCCGGGAATGAACGGGCCGTGAGGCCCGCGCTAGCGATTCGTTGGGAACGGGGCGTTCAGCCGGACCACCGCGGCATTGAGAATCGACGCGAATCCGACCCAGACCAGATAGGGAACGATCAACCAGGCCGCGCCCCGATCCACGGGCGCGAGCACCGCGATCAACATCACGATCGACGCCAGCAGCAACCGCACCTCGATCAGGGCCCAATCGGGCCGGCGACGCCAGAAGAAGAGGTAGCTCCACAAGAGATTGAGGAGCCCGTTGGCCAGGAACGCGACGGCAATCGCCAGCCGGGAGCCCGGCTGCTCGGCCGCCGCCCCCCAACCTTCCCACCAGGCCCACCCCGCCGCCAGGAAGATCCCCGTCCACACCGGACCGAACAGCCAATCGGGCGGCTTCCAACCGGGCTTGCGAAGTCCGTCGTACCACGGCCCGAGTCGGGTCAGCAGCGCCCCTCCGGCCCCGAGCCCCACCACCCACGCGACGATTACGATGATGATCATGCCCTGCTCCTCGTCTTGTTCGCTTGACAGTCCGGTTCGTCGCCGGCAGGTTCCTCGCGGCTCGCTCGGGGGAACCCACATCGACACCCACCCGGTCTCGCGCCTCGCGACCGATCTCCTGATCGAGGCGTGGGAGGCGTATCGATCCACGTTTCGCCGCCTGACCCGGAGCGCCATTGGCCGGTTCGAAGCGCGCGATTGGGCCGGCCTCAACGCCGACACCGAGGCCCGGCTCCGACTCTACTCCGCCAGCGTCGGCGAGCTGGTGGTCCGCCTCGGCCGCCTCTCCCTCTGGCGCCCGATCCCCGTCCCCGCGGTGCGCCGCCGGTACCTCGGCCTGGTGGCCTCGAGTCCGGACCGCGAGATCGCCGAGACCTATTACAACTCGGCCATCCGCCGCTTCAACGGCACCGTGGGCGTCGACGAGGAGGCCGAGTTCCTCGACCTGTCCATCACGCCCCTGCCGAACGACCGAGGCCTCCGAACCAACCCGTTCGACGGAAGCGACCTGATCCCGGCCCTCCAGCACCTGCTCGAATCGTCCGGGCTGGCGCGCTGGAGCGACCCGGCCCGCGACGCCGCTCGGATCGGAGCCCGGCTCCGGAGCGCCGTGCCCGACATCGAGCGCGGCGGCCGACTGACCTGGTTGCCGACGCCGTTCATCCGGAACCGACGCGCCTTCCTGGTCGGCCGCGTCGACACCACCGCCCTGTCGACCCCGCTCGTGGTCGTGGCCGTTCCCGGGAACCCGGGGCTTCACGTCGAGGCGCTCCTCACCGAAGCGGACGACGCCAGCATCGTCTTCGGGTTTACCCGGAGCTACTTCCAGGTCGACATCGAAGAACCCCGAGCCACGGTCGGGTTCCTCCGTTCCCTGCTCCCCGCCAAACGGGTCGACGAACTCTACACGGTCATCGGATACCACCGCCACGGCAAACGGGAGTTCTACCAGGATCTCCACCGGACCCTTCGCGACCCCGAGGTCCGGTTCGAGCCGATCGAGGGTATTCCGGGCATGGTGATGATCGCGTTCCTCCTCAAACCGATGAACGCGGTCTTCAAGGTGATCCGGGACCGGTCCGCCCCGCCCAAGCAGGTCAGCCGGCGGGAAGTGATGGCCAAGTACCAGTTCGTGTTCCACCAAGAGCACGGCGGCCGGCTGGCCGATACCCAGGAGTTCGAGGGACTGGCGCTCCCGAAGCGGGCGTTCGAGCCCTCGGTGACCGCGGAACTCGAGGCCGACGCCCGCGAGACCATCCGCGACGCTGGCGATCGCTGGGTCTTCCGGCACCTCTACACCGAGCGCCGGATGATCCCCCTCGACGTCTTCCTCCGCTCCGCCCCGCCGGGCCTGGCCCGCGCGGCCGTCATCGACTTCGGCCGGGCGATCAAGGAACTGGCCGCCATCAATCTCTTCCCGGGCGACATGCTGGCCAAGAACTTCGGCGTCACCCGCCACGGCCGAGTCGTCTTTTACGACTACGACGAGATCTGCGCCCTGACCGACTGCACCTTCCGGACGATCCCCGAACCGACCTCCTACGAAGAGGAGCTGGCTGCCGAACCCTGGTTCAGCGTCCGGGAAAGCGACGTCTTCCCGGAGGAGTTCGAGCGGTTCATCAGATTCCCGGAGCCGCTTCACCGGACCTTCCGCGACTACCATCAGGACCTTTTCACCGCCGGATACTGGAACGGCGTCCGGCACCGGGTGGCCAACGGGGAAATCACCGAACCCGCGCCGTACGGGCCGGAGCACCTCCTCCCGTGACCCACGACGCAACTGACCCGGTCATCGGCCCGAACGCGATCATCCAGACCGTGGCGGCACTCCAGGATCACATCGGCCCGGCCCCGACCGCGGCACTGCTTGCCCGCGCCGGCCTCCACCACTACCTGACCACCCCGCCCGCCACGATGCTCCCGGAACGGGACGTCACCCTGTTGATGACCCGGATCTGGGCCGAACTCGACCCCGCCGTTGCCAACCGGGTTCTCGATGAAGCCGGTCGCCGCACCGGCGCGTACCTGCTGGCCAACCGGATTCCCCGCCCGGTGCAGCGGCTTCTTGGCTGGATGCCCCGACCCCTCGGCTTCCGCTTCCTCACGGCCGCGATCCGACGCCACGCCTGGACCTT
>CADEGB010000186.1 GCA_902826755.1 uncultured Gemmatimonadota bacterium | reverse complement strand
CCTTGAGGATCTCGAGACCGGAGACTTGCGACATGTACAGGTCCACCAGCACGATGTCGAAAGTGCGGGCCTTGACCAGATCGAGCGCTTCCTCGCCGCGCCCGCAGAGCGACACCGAATACCCGTCCATCTGGAGGACGCTGGCGCAGCTTTCCCGGAGCGTCCGCTCGTCGTCGACGAGGAGGACCCGCACGCTGGCCTTGACCTCGGGCGGGATCGACAGGGGATCCCGACTCGACGTCGTTTCGACCGCGCCACCAGAAGGAAAAGTGCTTTCGCTCACGCTCAGGGTCTCACGGCAAATGATCGTAGCAATCAAGCATCACTATGATGCATACATACAACAGCATTTCGCGACTTGAGTTGCGATACCGCAACACAATGTAACTCACCCCCACCAGCATCGCTGCGGCAATCCAGCATCATCCGGGCCACAACCGCCCGGATCCCCCAACAGACCCTTCGGTCCCGTCCTTGCATCCTGCCCCGATAGGCGACACCATTAGTACCTACCGTCCCCGGCTAACGGGGCACAGGAGCGACCCTTCGGATGGCCGGCAACCTCGTTCCCAGCAACCAGCCCACTGCCATTGGCCCGTTGGGCCCTCTCCAGGGGTCCGACTTCGCCAGCCCGCCGCCGCCCGCCATGGGCAACATCCGGCGGGTACTTGGCATCCTGCAGCGGCACAAGTGGTGGGTCCTGGGGGCCGCCGTCGTCGGCACCTTATTGGGGTACGTTGCCGCCAAACTGGTTCCGGTCAAGTATGTGGCGGACTCGACCGTCTGGATCGAAACGCGCGATCGAGACAACTCCGAGCGCATCAGCGGGCCTATCCGGCCGGGCGGATTCCTCGAATCGCGCCAATGGCCGGAGTTGCTGCAGAGCTACATCGTCCTCGACTCAGTCGTGAACAAGCAGCGCCTCTACCTCCGGCCCGGCCGCGGAACCGATCCCGAGTTCCTTTACGGACTCCGGTTCGATGATCGCTTTGGCTACGGCATTTTCCGGATCAAGATCGAGCCGGACGGCCGGGGCTACACGTTGGCCCGGTTCGACCGGGCGGCAGGGATCCCGTTCCTCCGGGAACTCGGGTTCGGCGCCAATATCGTCGAGCGCGGCGCCGTCACCGATTCGATCGGCCGGGCCTTGGGATGGCGCTGGGTTCTCGACTCGAAGCTGGTCGAGAAGGGCAAGTCCTATTTCTTTGAAATCACCACGCCGCGGGAAGCATCCCAGAACCTGCTGGCGCGCACGATCATTCGGGTCGAGGGCCAGCAGTTCATTCGCCTCAGCCTAACGGATGGCAACCCGAAGCGGGTGGCGGCCACCCTGAACACCATGATCGACGAGTTCGTCGGCGTGGCCACCCGGCTCAAGAAGGCCAAGTTGATCGAGCAGCGGGACATCCTTGCCGAGCAGACCGAATTCGCCTACGGCCGGCTCAAAGAGAAGGAACTCGAGCTCGAGAACTTCAAGATCAAGACCGTCACCCTGCCGAGCTTGACGACGCCGGTCGCGGCGGGTCTCCAGATGACCCAATCGACCGTGATGACGGACTACTTCTCCAAGAAGCGGCAACTCGACGAACTCCGGCGCGACCGTCAGGCCATCCTCGACCTGCTGGCTCGGAGCGAGCGCGGTGAGATGACGGTGGATGCCTTCCAGACCATCCCCGCCGTGGCGAACGCACCGGACCTGAAGTCGGCGCTGACAGAGCTATCGGTCGCCGAGACCGAATTGCGTGCTGCCCGCCTCCGCTACACGGACTCGCTCAAACCGGTCCGCGACCTGAACGAGCGGATCGCCAACCTCCGGACTAATGCCATTCCAACGCTCGCCCGCGCTTTAGGCGACCAGTTGGAGCGCTCGGCCCGGACGCTGGAGTTGCGAATTGCGGACGACTCCAAGGAACTGGCCGAGATCCCGGAGCGGGTCACCACCGAGCAACGCCTCCTTCGCGACTACGAAGCCGCCGACGCCCTCTACAAGACCCTGCGGGCCCGGCTCGAGGCCGCGGGCCTGGCCGAAGCGAGCGAAATCCCTGACCTTCGGCGGCTGGACCCGGCGGTTCCGCCTCGGCGCCCGGCCGGGATCCCCAAGCCACTCATCATGCTAGTAGGCACGCTCCTGGCGGCCGCTGCAGCCGGTGGGTACTTCGTCGCCAAGGATTTCCTGGATCGACGGATCAACTACCCCGAGCAGGTCTCCGGCGGCAACATCGGCCTCAGTATCCTCGGCGTCGTGCCCGACGCCCGCCCGGGTCGGGGTGTCGACGACAAGGAACTCGCCTCCCAGGTGGTGGAAGCCTTCCGGGCAATCCGGCTCAACATCGTCCATTCCTTCAACGACAATGGGCCGCTGGCCCTTACCGTGTCGAGCCCCAGTCCGCAGGACGGCAAGTCATTCGTGACGGCCAACCTGGCGATGTCGTTCGCAGAGGCAGGCTATCGCACGCTCGTCATCGACGGCGATACCCGCAGGGGCACCCTTCACAGCGTGTTCCGGGTCGGCCGGCGGCCGGGGTTGATCGACCACCTGGTGGGCGGCGCGCCGCTCGATACGATCATCCGGGCCACCAGTCACCCGGATCTGTCCGTCATTCCGTGTGGCGAGAGGCGGAGCCAGAGCCCCGAGCTCCTCGGGAACGCCCAGATGCGACAGCTCTACGATACGGTTCGGAAGAACTACGATGTCGTGCTCTTCGATTCGCCGCCGTTTTCCGCGGGGATCGATTCCTATCTGCTCGGCGCCCTGACGGGCTCTCTCCTCACCGTCATGCGGAGCGGCCAGACCGACCGCGAACTGGCGGAGGCCAAGCTGCGATTGCTGGACCGGCTTCCGATCCGGCCGATCGGAGCCGTCCTCAACGCCGTGTCGCTCCGGTCCGCCAGCTACCGGTACTACGGCTATCTGTATGGGTATGCCGCGGAGGACAGCGAACCGAAGCAAATTGGCGAAACGAAAGGCACGCCCAGCGAGCCTGTCAGCAGCTGAGCGCGATCAGGCCGCCGGAAGGTCCACCGCGCCGACGGGGTCCGTTGATCCCGCTCGGCGCGCTTGACGAAGGGCCTCCTCGGCCCGTTGCAGCAGACGCCGCAGACCGAGCCGGTCGACCCCAGGATCCGCGATGGCATACCCGGCTGCCACGGGTTGGCCGGTTTCCCCAGCGGCAGGCCCCCCGGCCTTGAAGGCGCTCGCAAGCCGGTTCGCCATGACCTGCGCCCCTTCGTCGGTCTGAACCGGCGCCAACACCGCGTACTCCCCGTCCTCGAGCACCGCAAAGACGTCGGAACGGCGTCCGACGCTCCGTACGGTCCGGCCGAAATCACTGCGGTCCGAACTCCCGCCAAGCCGCAGGCAGGTCAGGCGAAGGCCCTGGGCCTTGGCCGCCACCGCCACCGCGCCACCCCGCACAAAAAGCCCGGTCTCGGTGCAGCAGCCCGTGACAGCGTCCAACAGGAGCGCGTCCCGACTGGCCCGCCGTGCTCGGAGCAACGTCTCGAGCCGAAGGAGGAACAGCTCGCCATCGAGCGGCAACGGCGCGAAGTCCCAGGCACCGGCCCCCAAGGCCCTGGCCCGTTCGGCGCGGCCCGCCGGCGCCGCGGTCGTGATGATGATCGGCACGGTGGGATCCAGGGTCCCCTGATCGCGAAACTCCGCGCACAACTCGGGTCCGTCGAGGTCTGGAAGCTGGGTATCGAGAATGATGGCGTCTGGCGACCACCGGGCAACGACCCCCCGCGCCTCGGCCGCAGTGTAGGCGCGGGTGACTTCGAGCCCCGCCGGCTTCAGCAGGGACTCCAAGGAACGTGCGCTCCATTCGTGGTCGTTCACCACCAAGACACGCGACGGGGAAAGCGGCGTACTACGTATGTCGGTCATCGCGCTGCCAAGTAGTTGGTGGATGGGGGTTTCCAACGCGAGCCAACGGGGTGAAATTCTTGGTGCAAGAACTGTGCGGCGCGTCACGATTCTGATTTCCCGGCGGAGAACCGGTCGGGTTGGCATTGAGACAACGCCGACCGACTCGCCGACGCAACAGGTGTGCTGCACAGAAGCAACACTTCGGACGTCAAGTGCAGTTTTCGGCCCAGATGCCGGCCCTGCCGGCTGCCGCTAACCTGCTGTCCGTGAACTTCTTGCATTGCCGGATTGCTGGTGTCGAAGTTGCAGAACAGCGGTCCAGGATTAGCAATACCCAGAACGACCGATGGCCCTAGCACAAGGAACCGACGTGGCAAAACGGGACAGTCTGCTGGTTGGGATGGCATTCGCCGCCCTTTTCGCGGGAAGCACCAGGATGGCCGCGCAGGCCCCCGAGACGCTTCCCGTGACCCGTGCCGTGGCCAGCCGAGCGGAGATTCAGGCGACGTTGACCGAGATCGACCAGATCCTGGCGTCGCCAGGGTACAGCGGTCGGCTGAAGGCTGCCAAGCGGATCGAGGCCGAACTGCTCCGCCAGCGGTTGATTACCGGCGATTTCCAAACCGGCGACCGAGTCTACGTTGCGGTGGTGGGCGAGCCCGCGGTTGCGGACTCGTTCTCCGTCACGCCGTCGCGCACGATCCTGATCCCGAACGTCGCGGAGTTCCCATTGTCGGGCGTGCTCCGGTCCGAACTGCAGACCTACATGACCGAGCAGCTGAGCCGCTTCTTCCGCAACCCGACCGTGGTCACCCGTGCATTCATCCGGCTGGCCATTTTCGGCGGCGTCGGGGCTCCGGGCTACTACCAACTCCCCGCCGATCAACTCATCGGCGGCGCGCTGATGGCGGCAGGCGGCCCGACCGGCAACGCCAACATGGAAAAATCCCGGGTCGTTCGCGGCGCCAAGGAACTCCGCTCCAGCGACGCGGTCCGTGACGCACTGACCCGGGGTCTCACGCTCGACCAGTTCAACCTGCAGGCCGGCGACGAGATCCACATCGGGGCTCGGGGCCGAGGCCTCCTTGAAAACGCCCGAGGTATCGGATTCGCCGTCGGGGCGGTCACCTCGATCGGATTTCTGATTTCCCGGGTGTTTTGATGTCCACGAACGACCAGAAGAGTCCCATGGAAACGTACGCCCCGGACCCGAACGATACCGTGATGACGCGCGCGCCGTTCGTCCCGCCCGAGATCAGCCGACCCGCGGAGACTCCGACATCGACGGAGGCCTCCGTCGACCTTGCCGCCGCGCGGGCGCTCAACGTCGCCGTTGCCGCGCTTGGTGTCCTGCTCACGGCCCCGGTCATGCTGGTGCTGGCGATCCTCATCAAGCTGACATCCCGCGGCCCGGTGTTCTACACCCAGACCCGAATCGGCCTGTGCACTCGCCGGGTCAACGGGCGCCCGACCACCGACCGCCGCCGGGTCAAGGACTTCGGCGGCCGGCCGTTCACGATCTACAAGTTCCGGACGATGCGGGTCGACGCCGAAGCCGGTGTCGGGGCTGTGTGGGCGTCGCAAGACGACCCTCGAGTCACCGCGCTCGGCAAGATCCTCCGGCAGTACCGGCTCGATGAGTTGCCGCAGTTGTTCAACGTCCTCAAGGGCGACATGAACGTGGTCGGCCCCCGCCCCGAGCGCCCGGCCATCTTCGCCAAACTCCGCGAGGAGATCCCGGACTACCATCGGCGGCAGCACACGCTGCCAGGCATCACCGGCCACGCCCAGATCAACCAGGAGTACGACACCTCCGTGGAGAGCGTCCGGACCAAGCTCGCCTTCGATCTCGAGTACCTCGAGCGCCGCGGATTCTGGGAAGACCTCAAGATCATGCTGCGGACGTTCCCGGTCGTGTTCCTCCGGCGGGGCGGCTGGTAGCACCGATGGGCGCGCCGGCGATGGTCCAGAAGAGGCACGACCTCCGGGCGTTGTTGTCGCCGCCGGAAATCGCGACGGCGGCGCTGTTCGTCGTTCTTTTCTGGCAGACGTTTGGCGACCTGGCCGCGCAGTGGTGGGACAACCCGGACGCCGGCCATGGGCTGCTGCTCGCGCCGATCTGCCTCTACCTGGCGTACCGCAGCGGCGCGGCCCCCGAGGGCAAAGCCAACCTCCCGCTCGGCGTGACGATCCTGATCGCCGCGGTCGCCCTCCGATTCGTCGGCACCTTGGCCGGTGAGCTGTTCACCATGCGGTCGTCGATGATCGCCGCCATCGTTGGGCTCACGGTGTGCTGGCGTGGCTGGCCTCAAGTGGTGCATTGGTGGCTTCCCCTCGTGGTCGGAACCCTAGCGATTCCTCTGCCGGCGGTCATCACCAATTCACTCGCCGTCCCGCTTCAGCTGGTCGCGAGCAAGATCGGCGCGAATCTGCTCGAATGGCGGCAGGTTCCTTACCGGATCAACGGCAACGTCATCGACATTCCGGGTTTCCGTCTCTTCGTGGCGGAAGCCTGCAGCGGCCTCCGCTCCCTGACGGCGCTCCTGAGCCTCGGGGTCCTCATCGGGGGGCTTTGGCTCCAACGCTGGCCAACCCGGGTCCTGCTGATCCTCCTGGCCATTCCCGTGGCCGTCCTGCTGAACGGGTTCCGTGTCTTCCTGACCGCATTCCTGATGTACTTCGTCGACCCCGAGTTCGGGCGGGGCTTCATGCACGTCAGCGAGGGGTGGCTCATTTTCGTCGTGGCATTGATCGTCATCGGATTCGTCGGCATCGGGCTCGGCAAGCTCGAAGAGGCCGTGCTGAGGAGGCGTGCCCGTGGCTGACGCTCGCTGGATGCCGCCGGTCGTGCTCGCCGTGGGTTCGGCCCTGGTCTTCGGCCTCGGCCCGGACCGGATCCAGCCCCGGCCGCTGCGGGCACCCCTGTCAGGGGTGACGGTCGACGTGCCCGGGTACCAGTCGAGCGGCGATTTGCCCATTCGGGACGAAGAACGCCGCGTGGCCGGGATGGATCAGTACCTGTACCGAGTCTATTCCGCCGACTCGGCCAACCAGTTCTCGGTGTACGTCGGGTTCTACGAGAAGCAGTACAGCGGCAAAGCCATTCATTCCCCGCGGAATTGCCTCCCGGGAGCCGGTTGGGAGCCGCTTCAGTCCACGGTCCAACCGATCACGGTCGACGGCCGGACCGGCGAGATCAACCGCTACCTGCTGCAAAACGGACCGAATCGAGCGCTCGTGCTGTACTGGTACCAGGGGCGAGGCCGGCTGGAGGCTTCGGAATACTGGGTCAAATGGCACCTGCTGCGCGACTCCGCCATCCGCCGCCGGTCGGACGAAGCCCTCGTCCGGGTCCTCGTCCCGCTGGCCCCCGACCTCACCGAGGCGGCTGCCGATTCGCTGGCCACCCGGGTGGCGGCCCAACTGATCCCGCAGATCGACGGAGCCCTGCCGTCGAGCTGAGAGGCCCCGCGCCTCGAGGCCCTCGGGATGTCCGATGCTGACCGTCCTGATGCCGACCCGGAACCGGGCCTCCATCATCCGCGAGGTCCTGGAGTCCTACCTCGCCCTCGAGTCGCCCGATGGTGGGTGGCGCCTGATCGTCATCGACAACGGCAGCCAGGACGACACCCCCGTCGTCGTGCGTTCCTTTGCGGATCGCCTCCCGATCCGCCTCGTGACGGAGCCGGCGCCTGGGAAGAACCGCGCCCTCAACCGAGCCCTGCCGCTCGTCGAAGGCGATCTCACCGTCTTCACCGATGACGACGCCTTTCCGAAGCCGGACTGGCTGCGACGCTATCGACGGGTGGCCGCAGCGCACCCCGACTTCGATCTCTTCGCTGGCGTGGTGGTCCCCCGCTGGGAAGTGCCGCCGCCCGCGTGGATCGTCGGGTGGGTTCCCCTGGGCCCGACCTTCACGGCCACCGATCCGGGCCTCGTCGAAGGCCCGACCGTCCCGAGCCACGTCTACGGGCCGAACTTCGCGGTCCGAAGCAGCGCGCTGCGGGGAGTTCAGTTCGATATCGACATCGGGCCGAAGGGGAAGTCGTATCCGATGGGTAGCGAAACGGCCTTCGTCTGGCGCCTGTTCCGGGCAGGGCATCGGATCTGGCACACCGCGGACAACGTGGTCGAGCACTTCGTCGAAGCCTCCAAGCTGAATCGGCGCTTCGTCCTTCGACGGGCCCGGCTGCTAGGCCGCGGCCAGTACCGGATCCACCTCGAACGCCATATTTCGCCCGTCCCCTCGATTGCCGGAGTGCCGCGCTTCCTGCTTCGGCGCCTCCTGGCGCAGACGGGCGCCGCGGTTGCCGCGCGCTTTGGGGGAGATCCACGCAAGGCGTTCGACGCGGACTGGCAGCTTCGAACCCGGTTCGGCGCCGTCGAGGAAGCCTGGCGGATCGCACGGGACGGGGATGCCGGTTCGACCAGCCTCGGCGTTGCCCGCGATCGCGAGATCGGAGCCGGCCACCCATGACGGACCGTTGGCGAATCGCGTGGCTCCATTCCGGCGGACATGGGGGGTCGAAACGGGCCGCCCTCGAAATGGTCCGGCAGCTCACCGGACGCGGCCACCAGGTCGACGAATATTTGATCCGCCTGGGGACCGCAAGTCGGGAGCACTGGCCACTCAGCCAGTATGTCGGCGCTACTCGCGCACTCGTGCACCGTCTGCCCTCGACGACGATCCGACCCTACCTCCTCGGAGCGTGGCTCGGGTACTTCCAGCGATGGCTGGCCGAGCGCCGATTCCTCGCGGAGGTC
>CADEGB010000185.1 GCA_902826755.1 uncultured Gemmatimonadota bacterium | reverse complement strand
GATCGCGCCGATAGCCGGACCCGCCCAATCGGGCCCCGATGAAGTGGCGGATGTTCCCTGCCAAGTGGAGGGCCAGCGTCCCGGCGGCGTTGGTGATGCCCGCCGGGGTGACCCAGACCGAGGCGTCGTCGGGGAACGCTGCGATTTCCCGTTTGACGGTCTCCAGGTCGCGAACCAGGATCCGTTCGATCCACCGCAATTCCATGTCTCGCTCCTTTCAGGCCAACGCGGCCACGGTGGCCCGGTCGACGTAGTGCCCGCCGGCAAAGGTCCGAATGACCGCGGGGAGTCCGACGCCGAGGAGCCGGGCCTGCTCGTTTCGAACCGCCTCGGTCGACACGAACTGGTCCTTGTCGCCCACCGCCACGACCAGGCTGCCGTCCCGTAAGCTGCTGCGGAGCCGTTCCAGGTCGAGATCGGGCGGTACCGTGCCACCCCAGAGGACCAGGCGATTGACCGGGTGCCGCCCGAGAGCGGCCCATCGGCACGCCGTGGCCGCCCCCTGGGAAAACCCGTGGACCTCGAGCCGGACCCGGGGCGGGAGGGCGCCAACCAGTTCGTCGGCGAGCTGGTCGAGGTACCGGAGATAGTCCTCGATTTCGGCATCACGATCTTCGCGCGTCATCCACGAGGCCCCGACCCGGCGGGCCTGGTTTTCCTCGAAGTACGACCGCGAGAGTGCCTCAGGGGCCACGATGATCCGCCCCGGTCTGACGGCCGGCTCGAACCACTTGAGGAAGTTGCTGGCAAGCTGGCTGTACCCGTGGAGCGCCACCCAGACCTCCTGGGCGCCGGCGCGGTCGCCGAGGACGTAGTAGCGGGCACTGCGGGTCACCATCAATCGATGCGCTGGATAGCTCATGGGGTTCTCATGGCCGGTAGGCGCCCCACACCTGGCGGAGCGTGTCACTGATCTCGCCGAGCGTGGCGCGGTCGCGGACCGCCTGGAGCAACGAGGGCATCAGCGGCTCCGTGCCGGCCGCCGCGGCGGCCACGGCCTTGAGCGCGGCAACCACGGCGCCGCCGTCTCGGGCCGCCCGGCCCGCCACGACTCGCGCGCGCTGCCGTGACTCGAGTTCGGCGAAGTCCGGGGCGGGCATGACCGGCGCCGGTTCAGCGCTGGAAAATTTGTTGACGCCGACGACCACCACTCGGCCATCTTCCTGAGCTTTCTGGAGTTCGTAGGCCGAATGACCGATCGCTTCCTGGTAGAAACCGGTCTCGACGGCGCGAACCGCCCCACCGAGTTCGTCGATCCGCTCGATCAGGGCGCGAGCCTCGGCCTCGATGCGGTCGGTCAGACTCTCGACGTAGTAGCTCCCGCCGAGGGGATCGACGGTCCGGCCGAGGCCGCTCTCGTGACCGAGGATCTGCTGGGTCCGGAGGGCCAGGGTCGCGGCCTCCGGCGTGGGCAGCGCCAGCGCCTCGTCGTATCCGTTGGTGTGGAGCGACTGAGTCCCGCCTAACGTTGCCGCGAGGGCTTGGACCGTCACCCGCACCACGTTGTTGAGCGGCTGTTGGGCCTGGAGGGTGACCCCGCCCGTCTGGGTGTGGAACCGGAGCCGGGCCGTCTGGTCGTCGGCCCCGAACCGCTCCCGCACCAGCCGGGCCCAGAGCCGCCGGGCCGCTCGGAACTTGGCCGCTTCCTCGAACAGGTCGTTGTGGGCCGCAAAGAAGAACGAGAGCCGGGGGCCGAACCGTTCGATCGGGAGGCCCGCCGCCACCGCACGGCGACAGTACTCGAGCGCGTTGGCGAGCGTGAAGGCCACCTCCTGCACCGCCGTGGCACCGGCTTCCCGGATATGGTAGCCGCTGATCGAAATCGGGTTGACGTTGAGGCCCTGATCGGCCACGAATCGGAAGATGTCGGTGATCAGCCGGAGCGACGGCTCCGCCGGGTAGATGTAGGTGCCTCGGGCGATGTACTCCTTCAGCAGGTCGTTCTGGATGGTGCCCGAGACCTTCTGCCACGGCACCCCCTGCTCGTCCGCCACCACCAGATACATCGCGAGCAGGATGCCCGCGGTGGCGTTGATGGTCATCGAGGTCGACACCCGATCGAGCGGGATCTCCCGGAACAGGATCGCGAGGTCGTCGACCGAATCGATCGCGACGCCGACCCGGCCCACCTCGCCCGCCGCCATCGGGTGATCGGAGTCGTATCCCATCTGGGTCGGAAGGTCGAACGCGGTCGACAGCCCCGTTTGGCCCGCCGCGAGGAGCAGACGAAATCGCTCGTTGGTCTGTTCGGCCGTCCCGAACCCGGCGTACTGCCGCATCGTCCAGAGGCGGCCGGTGTACATCGTCGGCTGCACGCCGCGGGTATACGGCCACTGGCCGGGTTGGCCGGGGTCGCCGCTCCAGTCGGCGGCGCCGACCACCGGCGCGACGGGCAGGAGGCCCGGATGTCCGTCGCTCACCCGTCGGCCTCCGTTTCGGCGATGATCTGGGACACGAACTCGACGTCCCGCTTCGAGCCGATCACCAACGGCGTCCGCTGGTGGAGCGCCTCGGGTTGAATGTCGAGAATCCGGCGGCGGCCGTCGGTGGCGGCGCCACCGGCCTGCTCGGCGATCATCGCCATCGGGTTGGCCTCGTAGGTGAGCCGCAGCTTGCCGTTGCGGTTCTTGGTGTCGGCTGGGTAGAGGAAAATCCCGCCGGCGATCAGGTTCCGGTGAAAATCCGCCACCAACGACCCGATGTAACGGCTGTTCTTGCCCTTCAGCCGCTCGGGATAGTCGCCGTGAAGGCCGCGGACGGCCCGCTGGATTCCCTTGTTCCAGCGGCCGAAGTTGCTCTCGTTGACGCTGTAGTAGATCCCGACCTCGGGGATGGTGAGGTTCGGATGGGAAAGGAGGAACTCCCCGATCGTCGGATCGAGGGTAAATCCGTGCACGCCCTGCCCGGTCGTGTACACCAGCATGACGCTCGAGCCGTACATCACGTAACCGGCCGCCACCTGGCGGGCGCCCGCCTGGAGAACGTCCGTCAGGACGCCCTGCCCTTCCATGGAGGTCCGCCGGTAGATGCTGAAGATCGTCCCCACCGCCGCATTGACGTCGATGTTGGAGGACCCGTCGAGCGGGTCGAACAGCACCGCATACTTGCCCTGAGGCCACCCCGGCGGGACCGGAATCAGCTCCTCGTCCTCCTCCGACGCCATGACGCAGACCCGGCCGGTGTGGCCCATGACGCTCTTGAGGGTCTCGTTGGCGAAGACGTCGAGCTTCTTCTGTTCCTCGCCCTGGACGTTGGTGTTGCCAGCGGAGCCGAGAATGTTCACCAGGCCGGCGCGGCGGATCGACGCGGCCACGATCTTGGCGCCGAGCGCGAAGTCGTAGAGGAGGTTGGAGAGTTCGCCGGTGGCTTCCGGGAAGAGACGCTCCTGATCCAGAATGAACCGCTCGATGGTGACGATCGGTCCTTGCATGATCGACATTGGGCTTTCCCTGTGGTTCGGTCAGTCGATTCGAATACGCCGGGCGCCGCGGCGCCCCGCGATCCGGAAACCAGAGTCATCAACGGCGACGGTGACGGTGCCATCGCGGTCGGTCCGCCAGACGGCGACGCCCGCCGCGGCCAGGCGGCTCAGCGCTTCGGGTGCCGGGTGGCCGTAGCGGTTCCGGCCCACGCTGATGACCGCGGCGGCCGGATCGAGTTGCCTGAGCCAGCCGGCGCCGGTGGCTCCGTGCGAACCGTGATGCCCGACCTTGAGCAGCGAAACCCGGCCCACCCGGCCCGCCAGCGCCGCCTCGGCGGGCAGGCCCGCGTCGCCCGTGAGCACCGCTCCGAAACGGCCGCTCGTAATGCGGAGCACCGCGGAATCCTCGTTGAGGTCGTCGCCCCAGCCGGACCAACCGGTATCCGGATGGAGTGCTTCGAGGATCACGCCATCCAGCTCCAGCCGGGCTCCGGCCCGCAGCGGCATCCACTCGATGCCGAGCCGCGCGATCCGCTCGAGCAGGTCGGCGTATCCCGCGTCGTCCGCGGCGCGGGCCGGGTCGAGGACCCGGTCCACGCGGACGGAAGCGAGGACCGTGCCGAGCCCGCCATAATGGTCCCGATGCGCATGGGAGAGGATCGCCGCGTCCAGCCGGCGGACGCCCAGCCGACGGAGGTACGGCACGATGACCCGCCGGCCCGCGTCCCGGGCGCCGTCCGCCGGGCCAGCGTCGATCAGGAGCCACCGACCGTTCCCGCTCTCGAGCAGCACCGCGTCGCCCTGCCCGACGTCGAGAAAATGTAACGTGAGCCGGGAGCCGGTGTGAGAGCGCGGCCAGGCGCCGACCACCGCGTGCGCCGCGCCAGCGGTGGCCGCGGCGGCGAGGAGCCGGTGGGTGGCTTCCCGGGCCGTGTGCCGGGCCCCGAAGGCCCACATCAGGATCACCAGCACCAGCGCCGCCATGGCTGCCGGCAACGGCCCCGGCTCGAACAGAAGCGCCGCCCCAGGAATGGCCGCCCCCCGGTCGGCGATCAGCTCGAGCACGGCCAGAAGGCCGCCCCCACCCGCCGCGAAACCCGCCGCGGCCCACGGCCATGCTGCGCCGACCAGGCTGGCCGCCACCGCCGGTACCGCGAGCGCCGTCAGCGGAATGGCCACCAGGTTGAGGGCCACACCGATCAGCGGTATCGAACCGAACGCGAGCGCGGTGATTGGCGCGGTGGCCAGCGTCGCGCCGATCGACCCGGCCACCATCCGCCACACCGGCCGCTCACCGACGACCCGGTCGCTCCAGTGCGAGGCGGCGGTTGCGCCCCACAACGCCGTGGCCGAGAGCCAAGCGCCGAGGTCCGACAGGGCCCACGGATCCGCGAGCAAGACGATCCACGCCACCAGCGCGAACAGCGCTCCCGTGGCCGGAAGCCGCTGGCGGTGGCGCTCCACGGCCGAGAGGATCGCGAGCGTCGCCGCCCGTACCGCTGGCGACGGGGCTCCAATGAAGGCGACGTAGCCGACGATCACGACCGCGGCGGCTGCCGGCGCGGCGCGGGGCAGCCGCGCCAGCCGAAAACCGAGCAACAGCCAGGCCCACACCAGGCCGACGTGAAAACCGCTGATCGACAGGAGATGCACCAGCCCCGTTTGACTGAACGCGGCGGCCACCTCCCGGTCGATCGTTCCCCGGGTTCCGACCATCAGCGCCTCGACCATGCCGGCTCGGGTGCCATAGAGCCGGCCCACCGTGGCCAGGAGATGGTTGCGAAGTCGTTCTCCGAGAGTCGGGACCGCCGGGGTCCAGCGGGCTGCCGTCCCGTTCAAGAGGCCATCGTCGGGACGCCAGCGAGAGGTTCGCGGTTCCCACGTCCCGATCAAGCGCCCCACCTGCCCAGCCCAGACCGTGTCTCGACCGGGAAATCGGATCCGGATCGAGCCACGGCAGCCGGCCACCGATGCCTCGACGATGCGGCCGGCCGGCCCTGGGGTGGCCACCCTGACCATCACGGCCGCGGGACCCGCCTCGAGCCGCGCCGCGCACCGTCCCTCGTCGAGCCGGTGAGCCACCCCGCCATGGACCACGCCGGCCAGGCCGACGAGCGCTAGCGTCCGGCCCGCCCCGCGCCACCTGGCCACGGCGGCACCGCCACCGATCGCGATGGCCAACAGAGATCCGAGCGGGGCCCACAGTCCTGCGGCCACGCCAGCGGCAAAGGCGGCAAGGCCAGTGGCGGCGGTCGACGGAACGCGGACGGGGGACACGGCTCAACATGCCGCGTCCCCCGTCCAAGTCCGTCACCGAATTAACGCCCGGCAGGCGCCTTCCGCCGCTGTTACACGCCGACCGGCGCCTTGCCGCACCGCGGCGACATCGCCACCCGTCGGAAGCCATCCATGACGGCCACGTCGATCGAGGCCCGTCCCTGCTGCTTGTCGAGGTTGACCTCGGTGACGACGGTGCCCTCGAGCGTCGCGACGTACCGGGGCGGCAACCGATTGAGGGCGTAGACGACGACATCGGCCCGGCACATCTCGCAGCCGCAGAACTCCGGGAAATGCGGTCGGAGACTCTGATACGAGTCGACGACGTGGTCTTCCACCGCGTTCTTCAGTTTGATCATAGAACCGCCAGCGCCCGGGTCTGGGCAAGCGTCCCCGTGAAGGTCGAACCGGTTGTTCCGGTCAAACGCACCTCAAGATAATGTCCGATCGCTTCCGGCCCCACGTCCAGCAACACCATCAGGTTGGTCCGGGTCCGCGCGAGCATCCCGCCCCGCTTGGCCGGCTGCTCCACCAGCACCTCGTGGACCGAGCCGATGCGGCCCAGGTTCCGCCGCCGGGTCTGGCGGCGGACGACCGCGATCAGGCGGTCGAGCCGCTCGGATGCCACGTCGTCCGGAACATGATCCCGAAGCCGCTCGGCCGGGGTGCCCTCCCGGATGGAGTATCGGAAGGTGTAGGCGTCATCGATAGCCGCCTCGGCCAGGAGCTCCAGGGTCTCGCCGAACTGCGTCTCGGTTTCGCCGGGGAAACCGACGATGACGTCGGTCGACAGGGTGATCGACGGGATCGCGGCCCGGAGGCGGCGGACCGTCTCGAGATACTCCTCCCGGGTGTACCGCCGGAGCATTCGTTTCAGAACCGCGTTCGAGCCGCTCTGGAGCGGCAGATGCACATGTTCGCAGACCGCCGGCGTATCGGCCATGGCGGCGATGACCGAGTCCGTGAAGTCGGTCGGATACGGGCTCGTGAACCGGAGGCGGCGGACCCCGGGCACGGCCCCGACCGCGCGGAGGAGGGCGCCGAAGTCGCGGCCGTCGTGCTGATAGGAGTTGACGGTCTGGCCAAGCAACGTGACCTCGGTTATGCCCGTGGCCGCCAGCTGCTCGACCTCGGCGACGACATCTTCGAGCCGACGGCTCCGCTCCGGGCCCCGAGTGTACGGGACGATACAGAAGGTGCACTTGTAGTCACAGCCTCGCTGCACGGTCACGAACGCGGTCGGGCCCGGGCGCCGCGCCGGTGGGACGTCCTCGTAGTGCTCCCACGACCGGAACTCCGTGTCGGCCGCGCGATGACCGAGCGCCGCTTCCTGGATCAACGAGGGGAGATTGCGATAGGCGTCGGGGCCGAGCACCAGATCGAGCTTTGGGACCTGATCGAGCAGCGTGGCGCCGAGGCGCTGCGCCATGCAGCCCACGACGCCGAGCACCGAGCCGTTGACCTTGTGCCGCTGAAGTTCCCCGACCCGGCCAGCCACCCGTTGCTCCGCGTTGTCGCGCACGGCGCAGGTGTTGACCAGCATCACGTCGGCCTGCGCCGGGTCGTCGACCCGCTGATACCCGTGTTCACCGAGGACCCCGAACATCAGTTCGGTGTCGGCCACGTTCATCTGGCAGCCGAAGGTCTCGATGTAAACCCGTTTCATCGCCCGTCAGGGCCGGAGGGAAAAGCCGAAGGTCACCACCGTGGCGCGTTCGGTGTAACCGTCACCGTCCGACCGCCAGAGTTGCTGGAGGGCCAGGTCGAATCCGCCCCGTCCGCCGGTAAACCTGACCCCGGTTCCGAGCGAGATCCCGTACTCATGGGCCTGCTTGCCGGCGCGGAGCGGAAACGGAAGGGTTCCGTAGGAGGCCCCGAAGCGGATCGGCCGGTGACCGGGGTCCTTGGGGTCGCGGAGCAGCTCGAATCCAGCGGACACCTGATAGGCGTTCTCCGCCCCGATCCCGCCTTGTTGGCGGATGTCCGCATCGGAGGCGGACCAGTTGGACCGCTGATACGACGCGGCGATCGCGGACTTCAAGGACGGCTGCCAGTGAATCCCGAGCGCGTAGCTCGTCGGCAGGTCCGTCGTGGCGATTCGAGTCGTGTCGCGGTCGATCTTGACGTTGCCGTCGGATCGATAGGTGCCCGCCAGCGTCAGCCGCCGGATCGGCCGGATCAGCGCCCCGGCCGAAATGCCCAGGCCGAGATAGGAAAGTTCCGACCGTTCGATGGCGAAGGCGTACGAGGAATCGGAAAAGATCCGCCGGTTCTCGATCCGATTCGAGCCGGTGATGGCGTGTAGGCCGATCCCGAGTTGGAGCCAGGACGCCGCCCGCCAACCGGTGGCGAATCGGAGGTCGGAGAGTCCCCCGCGGGAACTGAGCGTGTCGTAGACGCCAACACGAGTGCCCCGCAGGTCGATCGAATCGGCCGTGCCGAGGGAGAAGTTCCGGTCAGTGTAGCCGGAAAGACTCACGGCCACGGCCAGGCGCGTTCCGCCCAAAGGACCCGACACAAGAATCTGGGGGAATCGATTGTCCCGCCCAGACGAGCTGCCAAACGGATTGGTGGAACTTCGGAAATTCTGGGCGCTGGAAAACAGCGAGGTGAACTGGATCGTCCCGGCGACCGATGCCGGGTTGACGCTCGACTCGATGTCGAATGCGCCGAACGCCCCCCCGGTTGCGGTGGCCCGGGGGGACAGCGGTCGGATGGGAATCCCAAGCCCGCGCACCCCGAACTGCGACGACTGCGCCGCCACTGGAGCCGGCAACAGGGCGACCAGGAACCACAGGGACACTCGGCGCATCAGGGTCTCCCCGGGCGGGTCGGCAGGCCGTACGTGATCCGCAGCCGGGGCTGTCCCGTGGCGGATCGGGTCGAGTAGAACGCCGGCTGCATGAAGCCGCCGCCGAGTACCTCATCGGTGAGCGCCAGGAACACCGTGGCCGGCGGGCCATCTTTGATCTGCCACTGGGTGGCCAGCAGCAACA
>CADEGB010000184.1:6620-8764 GCA_902826755.1 uncultured Gemmatimonadota bacterium | reverse complement strand
GGGCCGGACGGGCCGGCCACCGCGGTGGTCCGCTCCGAGACGATCGGCCGGTACGAATGGGCCCGGCGAACCTGGTCCGAGGGGCCGGGCGGGGCGGCCCGACAGCGGGTGTTCCTGACCACGACGTTGGGCAACCGCGAATTCCACCTCGACGCATCGACCAGCCCCGGCCGGCTCACCGGGTTGATCCGCGACGTGGTGGTCCCCCTTCTCACGACCCTCGATCTGGGAGCCTTCCAGGAAATCGGCCGCTGAGCGTCCCTTGACAACAAATGTTGTCAAGGGTATCGTCTCGGCATGCTCGACCTCCAAGTCATCGACGATCCGGCCACGGCAACCGTGGCCCTCGAGCCGATTCGTAGCCGACTCCTTTCCGAACTAGTCGAACCCGCCTCGGCGGCAACCTTGGCCACTCGAGCCGGGTTGCCACGACAGAAGGTCAACTACCACCTGAATGCGCTGGAGGCGCACGGCTTGGTGCGCCTGGCCCAGGAACGCAAATGGGGCGGGCTCACGGAGCGGTTGCTGGTCGCGACCGCCGCGTCCTACGTCGTGTCGCCGAGCGCCATGGGTCCGGCCGCCGTCGATCCCAGTCGGGACGTCGATCGGTTGTCCGCCAGCTATCTCATTGCCCTCGGCGCGCGGATCATCCGCGAAGTCGGCGATCTCGTTCGCCGCGCGCGCGAGGCGGGGAAGCGCCTCGCGACCCTGGCGGTGGATACCGAGGTCCGCTTCCGGTCGCCCGCCGACCGGGCGGCGTTCAGCGCTGAACTCGCCGTGGCCATCGCCACGCTCGTTTCGAAGTATCACGATGCCTCCGCCCCCGGCGGCCGCGCCCACCGTCTGGTGGTCGTGGCACACCCTCTCCCGCGGCCCTCCGAGCCGAAGGACCCATCATGAGCGTCAAGCAAGAAGGATCCGGCCGCCGTTCCGTTCAGGTCGAACTCGAACTTCCCGGCACGCCGGAGGAAGTCTGGCAGGCCATTGCCACCGGGCCGGGTATCTCCTCCTGGTTCGTGCCGGCTCAGTTCGAGGAGCGCGACGGAAAGCCCGTCGCCATGACGTTGAACTTCGGCCCGGGGATGGAATCCCGTTCCGTGGTCACGACCTGGGATCCGCCGCGGGTGTTCGCCAAGGAGTCGGACGGCTGGGTGCCGGGCTCGCCGCCGATTGCCACCGAGTGGATCGTCGAGGCGCGCGCGGGCGGGGTCTGCGTCGTGCGGATCGTGCACAGCCTGTTCGCCAGCACGGACGAGTGGGACAGTCAGTTGGAAGGTGCCTCCTCCGGTTGGTCTGGGTTCCTGGCCACGCTGCGGATCTATCTCACCCACTTCCGTGGTCAGCGCTCCGCGATCGTGCAGCTCACGGCTCCCGCCACCGGCACGGACGCCGACGCTTGGGAGTCACTGTTGGCATCGTTGGGCATGAAAAGCGTGGGGGTCGGGCAGCGGTGGACGGCGCCGGCGGGTGTCCCCGCATCCAGCGGCGTGCTGGAGTATCGGACGGAGAGCCCGTACGACGCGCTGCTCCGGCTCGACCAGCCGGGGCCAGGGGTGGCGGCCGTCGGGGCCTTCGCGTACCCTGGGGGCCAGACCTTCGTGGCGGTCAACTTCTATCTCTACGGGGACCCGGACGCCGGAACCGTCGCCCAGGTGACGTCCCGATGGCAGGCGTGGATGCAGGAACGCTTCCCGATGCCTTCGGAGCCGAGCCGGAGCGCGTGATCGCTGTCCGGTGTCGCCGTCATCCGGGTCGGACGATGCCGCCACCGTGGTTACCATTCCCAGTGAATAGGGCCCAGGGGAGACCATGTTGAAGGACCTCCGTTTTGCCATCCGCTCGCTTCGGCGGGCGCCTGGTTTTGCCGCCGCGGTGATCGTGACCCTCGGTCTGGGGATCGGGGCCACCACCGCCATCTTCTCGGTGGTGAGGGGCGTGCTGCTCAAGCCGCTGCCGCACCGCGACGGCGATCGGCTGCTCTACCTCAAGCAATCGATCGGCGGCCCTGGCGGCGAGAACATCCGCTTTTCGGTCCCGGAGATTCTCGATTTCCGCGAGAACGCCAGGAGCCTTGGTGGCATCGCGGAGTATTCCGGCCTGACGCTCACGATGGTCGAGAACGACGAGCCGAGCCGGATCGTGGT
>CADEGB010000184.1:0-6610 GCA_902826755.1 uncultured Gemmatimonadota bacterium | reverse complement strand
GTGGTGGGACTGGTCACCGGTAACTACTTCTCGGTCATGGGGCTGTCCGCGGTGCTGGGCCGGCTCACCTCCTCGGCCGACGACGGCACTGGCGCCCCGCCCGTCATGGTGTTGACCCACGACTTTTGGCTTCGGCGCTTCGGCGGCGACAGCGGGGTGGTTGGCAAGACCATCCGCGTGAGCAACCAGGCGGTGACGATCATCGGCGTGGCCCAACCGGCCCCCACGTTCCCGGAGCGAATGGATGCGCTGATGAACATGGTCATCAGCGAGCACCACACCAGCGCGCTCATGGTGCAGGGTCGGACCCACCGGATGACGGACATGATCGCCCGCCTGGCGCCGGGTGCGACGGTGGCCCAGTCCCGGGGCGAGATCGTCGACATCCGCAAGAAGATCCAAGCGGAGTTTCCCGACGCCTACGACCCGGGTTCCAACTACCAGGTGACCGTGACACCGTTCCAAGAGGTGCTGGGCGAACGGGCCCGGCTCACCCTCTGGCTCATGATGGGTGCCGCGGCGTTCGTGCTGATCATCGCCTGCGCCAACGTCGCCAATCTGACGCTGATGCGCGGCGTCCGCCGGGAACAGGAGCTGGTCGTTCGGTCGGCGTTGGGGGCCGGCACCGGAATTCTCCGAAAGCTGTTGCTGGCGGAAAACCTGGTCCTGGCGCTCGTCGGCAGCGGGTTAGGCCTGGTGGTGGCCTTTGCCGGTGTTGGGCTGCTGACGTCGTTCGCCGCGCGGGTCTCGCCGCGAGCTGGAGAGATTGCGGTGGATGCCCCGGTGCTCGGCTTTACCCTGGCGGTGGCCCTGCTGGTGGCGGTGATCCTCTCCTACGCGCCCCGGTTCGTCAAGGACTCGGCGTTAGGTGCCTGGCTCACGGGCGCCGGCAAGTCGTCGGCCAACCGGCGGCGGCTCCGGCTCCAACGGGCGCTGGTCGTGGCCCAGATTGCCGTCTCGGTGATCCTGCTCACCGGCGCCGGTCTCCTGGTCCGGACCATGCTCGAGCTCTCGGATGTCGACACCGGGTACCGGACCGAGGACGTGCTGACCATGGACGTCCCCATGGACTTCACGAGCGGTCGGGCGCCGACCGACATGGTCAACCTCTATCAGCGCATGCAGGGCGAACTGGTCGCCATTCCCGGCGTCACCCAGGTCGGGCTCGGATCGACCATCCCGCTCCGCAGCGGCCAGCGGATTCAGTTGGAACTCAAGGCCGAGGGAAGACCGGTCCAGTCGGGCGAGGCGATTCCCCGGGCTGACTATCGGACCGCGAGCCCGGAGTTTTTCGACGCGGCCGGGGTGCCGCTCAAGGCGGGGCGGCTGTTCTCGTCGACCGATCAGCGCGGTGCCAACCTGGTCGTCATCATCAACGAGGCCCTGGCCGGGCGGCTCTTTCCGGACAAGGACCCCATCGGCCAGCGGATTGCCTGGACCGGCGACGTGCTTCGCTTCATCGGCGTGAGCGACACCTGGCGCACCATCGTCGGCGTGGTTGGCGATACCAAGGATGATGGTCTCGACGTCGAGCCCGGCCCGGTGGTCTACCTTCCCTACGCCCAGGGTGATTTTCCGATGGGGGCTTTCGTGATTCGAGCCCGTCAGGATCCGATGGCCATCGCTGGGGCCGCCACCAGGGTGGTTCGCCAGATCGATCCCCAGTCCGCCATCGAAAACGTGCTGACGATGAGCCAGATCAAGGCGGAAAGCGTCGCCCCCCGGCGGCTCAACGCGACGCTGGTCGGGTTGTTCGGGGTGCTCGCCGTGATCATCGCGGCGGTCGGGATCGCCGGCGTGCTGGCGTTCTCGGTCAGCGCCCGCACCGCCGAAATCGGGATTCGCATGAGCCTCGGCGCCGCGAGTGGCCAGGTCGAGCGGATGATCCTGGGCGAAGGTGGGGTGTTGCTCGGCCTGGGGCTCGGGATCGGCATCCTCGGATCGGTCATCACGAGCCGAATGATGCGAGGACTCCTGTTCGGCGTGGCGCCGTCCGACCCGCTGACGCTGGCGGTGGTGGCCGGGATCATGCTGCTGATCGGCGTGTTGGCCTGCTGGATCCCGGCCCTTCGTGCGGCGCGAATAGATCCCGCCATCGCTCTTCGCGCCGGCCACGGTTAGGCCCGCTCCCTCGCAATCGGTACCACCGGCTTCGGCGAACGTGGGCCGCTGACCGGCGCGTCAGCGGGGCAGGGCGTCCAGGAGCAGGTTGCGGAGGTCGCTCGGATCGATGCCGTCGTCGTTGACCATGACGACGATGGCAATCCGCCGAGCGGGAACCAACAGTAGATCCGACCGAAAGCCGTTGTCTCCCCCGCTGTGCCAGACGAGCTGTTCTCCCCTTTGGACTGGCAGAAACCAGCTCAGCCCGATGCCCATTTTTTCGTAGGGGGACGTGGTGCCGGCCTGACGGGCCCTCTCCGCGAGTTCCGCGGTCATGTCGCGTTGGGTCTTCCAGAGCTCGTCGTAGGCGGTTGCCCCGAGGATCCTGGCCTGGTCGATGGCGCCGCGGCCGAGGTTGACCGCGGCCCACCGCAGCATGTCGTCGACGTTCGAGTGGAGGGTCGAGCTGGCGGCGTGGCGCCGGTTGTAAGGGTAGAACCCCAGCGGTCGAGGCACCCCGGCCGAGTCCCGGCTGTGGCCGTACGCCATCAGGGTGGAGTCGAGATCCGTCATGAGCAGCGTGCTCTTCCGCATCCCGACCGGGGTCAGGATCCGCTCCTGGACGTACTGCTCGAAGCTCCGCCCCGACACCTTGGCGATCAGATCAGCCAGGATTTCGAAGCCGATGTTGCTGTACGCCCACCGTTCACCGGGTGCCGCGATCAGGGTCGAGTCGGCCAGGCCCCGGACGTAGCGCTCGAGGGCCTCGTCGTCGTACTCGGGAGCTTTCCAGCGGTAGTCCTCGACGTCGCCGATGCCGGCGGTGTGGGTCAGGACCTGACGGACGGTAATGCCCGAGGCCCGCGGGTCCTTCATCGCGAAGTAGGGCAGGTAGGTCCGCACGGTGCTGTCGAGCGACACCGTGCCGCTTTCCACCAGCTGCATGATCGCGGTGGCCACGAATGGCTTGGTGACCGACGCCATGTGGAACAGCGTCTCCGGTCCCACTGCCTGGTCGCCGGAACCTCCCCCCCGGGTGCCGAACCCCGCTCGATATAGCACCGCGCCGTCGCGCCAGACGCCCACCGCCAGCCCCGGCGCGCGTTGTTCGGTCGCGAAGCGCCCGGCAATGGCGGCGAGGGTGTCGGCGACGGCGTTCGTGGCCTCCGGCTGCGGCCGCGATTCGCAACCGACGAGGGCCCCGAGCAGGATCAGGGGTACGATGGGACGCATGTTGCTTCCAGGCCTCTTAGGGTATGGTGCTGCGGCGCCGAACGATCTGACGCTCGCTCTCGGGGTTCCACCGTGGTCGCTCCGGATGGTTGGCGATCGCGAGCCCAGTCTGGAAGATCAGCCGGACCACCCGGGCCATTTTCTCGGCGTCGATCTTGTCCGGCGAATCGGTGACGGCATGGTAGTCCGGGTGGAACCCGTTGGTAAAGAACAAGATCGGAATCCCGTTCCGGGCAAAGTTGTAGTGGTCCGATCGGAAGTAGATCCGCTGGTCGGGCCACTGGTCCGGGAGCACGCCAACGCCGAGATCCCGATTGGCCACGGCCACCCGATCGACGGTGGCGCCGAGGTCCGAATGTTCCCGACCGATTACGACGATCGAGTCGCGCCAGTTTCGGCCCAGGTGGTCCATGTTGATGTTGGCGACGATGCCGTCGATCGGCACGGTGGGGTGCTTGGCGTAGTACTCACTTCCCCAGAGACCGCGCTCCTCGCCGCTGACCGCCACGAACAGGATTGATCGTTTGGGCCGAGCCGCCGGGTTGGCAAATGCCTCGGCCAGTTCCAGGATGGCGGTGGTGCCCGATCCGTTGTCGTCCGCCCCGTTGCAGATCGAGTCCGCCGCGGTCACCCCCCGGCAGCGGGAGCCGACGTGATCGAAGTGGGCGGAGATGGCCAGGTACTCACCCCGAAGAGTCGGGTCCGTTCCCGGCACCATGCCGACAACGTTCGGCACCTCGTGCCGCCGATCCTCCGCAAAGCCGACCGCTGCGGTGATGGTCCACCCGGGTGCCGGGACGACCCGGACCTCCCGGGTCGAGCGCGCGGCGTCGATCGAGGCCTGGGCGGCCGGAATGGCCGTCACCACGGCTGACTCCCGCACCGCGATCACCGCCGGCCAGCCCACCGACTCGGCAATCGCGATGCCGCGCGTGGGACCGTTGAGCCGCGCAAACGCGCTGTCGTCGTTGACCGACAGTACCACCAACGCGGCCCCGGCATTGGCCGCGGCAATCAGAATCTGGCCCACGTTCGGAGCCTGCCGGCGCCAATCCGTCACCCAGTACAGAATCCGACCCGACACCGCGGCCGGATCGAGTTCGGTGCTCGGTCCGATCGTGCCACCGCCCAGCGCCAGCTCGCGGGTGGTGACGGTGTCGACCGGCGCGCCGAACGCCAGCTTGGCGTCGACGGGGAAGCGGAAGGTGGCGCTGGTGGCGGCCTGGTCGGCGATCGTGAGCGACGAACGGGCTGGGTCGAGGGTGCGAATCCGGATGCCGTATCGCTGGAAATAGCCGTCGGTCCCCGCCGGCCGGAGTCCGATCCGCTCGAACTCCCGCGCCAGGTACCGGGCGGTCGACTCCAGGCCCGAACTCGGGGTGTCGCGCCCACCCATGGAGTCATGCGCGATGATGTCGATCCGCCGCCTGATGTCCGATTCGGTGATGGTGGCGGCCGCGCGGCTCGCCGCCGCCTGGGCGCCGGCGTCGGCTCGCGACACCAGGATCGTTGCGGCCACCAGGGCCAAAGTCCGCATCATTGCTTCCTCGCTTCGTACGCTCGTCGTTGTTCGGCCATCAGGTACGCCTGAATCGCGTCGGCATCTGCCTCGTCGAGAAGGTCGGCAAAGCTGGCCATCCCGGCTTTCACCAGCGAGCCACCCAGGACGATGTCGCGGAATCGCCGGTGGACGTCAGCTGGCAGTCGGGTCAGGTCGGGATACGAGGACGCCGCCCCACCCAGGCCGGCGTGGCAGTAGACGCAATGGCGCCCGAACAGCTCGCCCCCGCGGGCAATGGTGGCGGCGTCGGCTTCGATGGGCGGAGGCGCGGGGATCGGGGGTTCGACCCGCGCCGGCGGGAGCGGCACGGGACCGCCGCCGAGCTTGAAGGCCAGGATCCGCGGATAGTTCTCGTAACGGTAGCCGGCGACGCCCGGGTAGAACTGGGCGCCGACGCCGCCACCATAGCCGGCCATGACCGCGAGGTACTGCTCGCCGTCGATGGCGTAGGTCATCGGGGCCGCCATGATCCCGGTGCCGACTTCGATGTCCTTGAGGACGGTGCCGTCGACCGCGCGGCGGATCACCAGGTGGCCGTCGGACTGGCCCTGGATCACGAGGTCGCCGGCAGTGGAGAGCACGCCGCCGTTGAACTGGCCGACCAGGGGGACCCTCCAGCGTTCCCGCTGCGTCACCGGATCCCAGGCCTTGAGGAACTCCTTCGTCTCGAGGAGGCTAGCGTCGCCTCGGGTCAGGCGGTCCGTCACGGCCGGATCGACTCCCAGCACGACGCCTTGGTAGATGTGATGGTTCTTGAATGAGAAGGACGGGTCGGTCTGGTAGACCATCCCGCGTTCGATCGTCGGAATGAAGGCCAGGCCGGCTTTCGGGCTGAACGACATCGGCATCCAGTTGTGCCCGCCGTAGCTCGACGGGAACACCAGCTTCGGTTCCTTCTCGTACCAGCCGTCCGGCGTCACCAGCGGCCGGCCCGTCGCCGAGTCGATGTGGCTGGCCCAGTTGACCCGGACGTACTTCTCGGCCGAAATGAACGCACCGGTGGCTCGATCCAGGACGTAGTAGAATCCGTTCTTCGGCGCCGTCATCAGGACCTTGCGGCGGGCGCCCCCAACGTCGAGGTCGGCCAGGACCAGGTTGGAGCTGACGGGGTAGTCCCAGATTTCCCCTGGCACCGTCTGGTAGTACCAGGCCATCCGGCCGGTGGCGGCCTTGATCGCCACGACGGAGGCCAGGTAAAGGTTGTCGCCGCCGGTGGGACTCCGAAACCAGATCGGGTACGGCGAGGAGTTGCCGGTGCCGAGGTAGACGAGGTCAAGCTCGGCGTCGTAGGCCATCATCCCCCACACCGTGCCGCCCAGACCGGCCTCCCAGGCGGACTTGGGGTCCCAGGTCCGAGACGCGGCCTCGAGTTCGGGATGCTCGAACGGCTTGGAGGGATCCCCGGGCACGGTGAAGAACCGCCACGCGAACGCCCCGGTCTCGAGGTCATACGCGGAGACGTAGCCTCGGACCCCGAAGTCGGCGCCCGAGTTGCCCACCACGATCTTGTCACCCGCCAGGTGCGGGGCCCCGGTGATCGTGTAGTCGCGGCTTCGGTCGATGAAGGTGTCGACCCGCCAGAGTTCCCGGCCGGTTCCGGCGTCGAGTGCCACCAGGAAGCCGTCGAGCGTGGCGAGATAGACCTTGCCCTTCCAGACCTGAACCCCCCGACTAGAGACACCGCAGCAACCCCGCCGCCGAAACGCCCCGTCT
>CADEGB010000183.1 GCA_902826755.1 uncultured Gemmatimonadota bacterium | reverse complement strand
AATGGCGTGTTCAGCGGCCCACCGAACCAGATCCACCACGGCGCGGGTGCTGGACGGAATCGCCACGGCCCTGGGGAGGATCCGATAGATGCCGGCCCCTTCCGAATAGGCGGCCCGAGCCCGCTCATCGTCGCGCCAGATCCCGGAAAACGAGGGCTTCACGGCACCGGCACGATGAAGGGTTCGCCGCCCTGAAGGGACCGGATCCTGGCCATTGCCGTCGTGGCCGCCGCCCGATTCGGATAGGGACCGGCCCGAACGACAAAGAGCTGATTCTGGGGGATGACCACCGAAGCAAACCCGGCGTCGTTGAGCGAACTCGCTACCCGTTCGGCCCCGACCCGCGTTGACGCGGCGATGACCTGGACCCAAAACCCTCTGGCGTTCGGGTCCGGCGCCACCGGTCGGGGTGGAACCGTCGCTGGCTTGGCGGCGGTGTCCGCCGACACGTTCCTGACGGTATCGGCGGCTGCGGCCGCGGGCGGAGCGGTGGGCACGGCAACCTTGCCGGTATCGGGCCGGGCCAGCGAGTCACCCGGTGCCACGGGTGGCAGCGCCGCCGTATCCGCCTGGAGCGGGGCCGGCCGGCTGGTGGGCTGCACCGCCTTCTTCGGATCGTCCTCCGGGATCCCGTACTTCTCCTTCAGCTTGGCCAGCACGTCGGCCACTCGCTTGTTGATCGGATGGAGCGGCGGCACCGGAGCTTCGAGCTCACGGGCGGGGAGCGAGGGATCCGCCTTCGGAATCGCCACGGTTTCGGCGCTGACGGCCGCGTAGCCGGGTTTGGTGGGATCGACCCAGATCCGGACTCGGACCACGCCACCGCCCAGCGGCCGGCGGCTGGTCGGCTGCGCGGTGGCCGAGTCGAGCCAGCCAGTTTCGAGGTACCCGTCGAAGGGAAGGACCCGACGAAAACTGATGCTGTCCCGGGCAAAGTAGGCCGCGACCGTGTCGGTTACGCGGATCACGTTGTCGACGCGGTCCGACAACCCGAATCCGATTTCCACCAGCTCGGCTTCGGGAAACGGGTTGAACGGTGGCCGGCCGGTGGTGGCCCGACACCCGACCAACACCAGCCCGGCCACCGCGAGCCGTCTCAGCACGCTCGTTCAGAGCCCCAGGTTGGCCGGCTTCGGCGGATTGACGGAATAGTCGTAGAATCCCCGACCGGTCTTCCGCCCGAGGTACCCGAGCAGGATGAGCCGCTTGAGGAGAGGCGGCGGGGCATAGCGCGTTTCCCGGAACTCGCGGAACATGATCTCGGCCACGTTGTGGCAAATGTCGAGCCCGGTAAAATCGGCCAAGGTGAGCGGGCCCATGGGATGGTTGCAGCCCAGCTTCATCCCCTTGTCGATGTCCTCGACCGACGCCACGCCGCGCTCCAAGGCGCGGATCGCGTCCAGCATGAAGGGCACCAGCAGCAGGTTCACCACGAATCCGGCCGTGTCCTTGGCGGCGATCGGCTCTTTACCGATCCGACGGGCAAAGTCGAAGGCGGCGTCGAAGGTCTCCGCGGAGGTGGTGACGGTCCTGACGACCTCGACCAGTGCCATCAGCTGCACCGGACTGAAGAAATGAAGTCCGACGAACCGATCCGGCCGCTTGGTCACCGCCGCCATGGCCGCCACGGTCAGGCTCGAGGTGTTGGTGGCAAAGATCGTCTTCTCGGGGGCCCGGCCGTCGAGATCGCGCCAGAGGACGTTCTTGACCTCGAGGTCCTCGGTAATGGCCTCGATGACGAGGTCGCACTGGGCCACTTCAGCCAGGTCGGTGGTGAACCGGAGATTGGCGAGGGCGGCCCCCTTCTGTTCGGCCGTGAGCTTCCCCTTCTCGACGAACTTGGCGAGGGACTGCTCGATGGCGGCTTTGGCCTTGGCCAGCGGACCGTCGGCCACATCCCGCACGATGGTGGGGAAGCCGGCGGTGGCGGCGGTCTGGGCAATCCCGCTGCCCATCAATCCCGCGCCGACGACGCCGACGGTCCCGATACGCTTCGTCATGGTGATTTCTCGGATTTCGATGAGGGCCGCTGGCCCGGGGGCCGCCGCGGCTGTTCGGATCCGGCGGACAGCGCCCGCCGGACTTCGGTTGCCAGGACATCGAGCAAGCCGGGCCCGCGTTCGGGCAGTTCGTGCCCCGGTTTGACGCCGCCCCGCTCCAGGAAGTCGAGCGCCCGCTCGAGCCCGAGGGTGACGCGCTCGGGAATCGGCCGGTAGCTCCGCAGCACCACCCCGCTGATCAGCAGCGACACGCCAACCGGCACCGCCGCCACCAGCGCGAACGGGCCGAGCAGGGCCAGCGCGCCGCCGGCACTCGCGCCGACGACCGTGGAGACGCCGGCCCCGACCAGGTAGTCGCGCCGGGTCTTCCGCATGGTGGCGGTCAGGGTGACGTGGGTGTAGCCACTTTCGAGCTGGGTCACCGTGGCCACCACCAGTTCGGCCCGGGACATCATGAACTTGGGCTTCGAGGTGTCGAGCGAGGCGGCGCCGCGCCGGATGGCGGCCTGCATCCCCCGGAGCGGCTCCCAGCTGGCCCACCCCGGTTGCCGTCGCTGCGGCACCATCAGCTCATTCTTGTCCATCCACCGCGCCAGCGCGGCCAGGACGTCTTCCGCGTCGCCCTGCACGACGCGTTGCGCTCGAACCTCGTCGGGGCCAACCACCCTTCCAACCAGACTCAGGTCGATCGCCGCGGGCCCGGTGGACTGGTGCTCGAGCATGGCCTGCTGGAGATAGCGGGTCGGGATCCCGACTTCCTTGCCCAGGGCCAGGACTTCGTCCGGACTCAGGTTGTCGCCCACCTCCCGCTCGCCGGTCTGCAGCTCGGCGGCGCGCTGGATGATCCGATCCAGGGCGGCGCGGTCGATTTTCCGGTTGTTGTCGGGAGGGGAGGTCACCGCGACGGCATCCTGACGAAGGGCCTGATGGGGACCGGGAATATCGCCCGATCCGCCGGGGGCTTCAAGCGAAGGCGCCGGCGCCGGTCTGGTGACCGCAGACGATGCAGTGACGCCAGCCTGGCTCGATTTCGCCGCTGCACCGGGGGCATCGGGCCACCCCGAGCCGGACACCGCAGTGGGGGCAGAAAATCGCCTCCCGATGGGTGGGGAGCGCGCGGGAACAGGCCGGGCACGGGGCGGCGACCGGCGGCGGTCCGGGCTCGGTCGGAACGGCGGCCGCCGGAAACTCGTCAACCGAGATGCTGTCGGCGATCGGCTCGAACAGTTCCGGCGCCTCAGGGGGCGCCTCGATCCGCTCGCTGGCAGGTTCTTCCGCCACCGGCGCCGGGGGTGGCTCCGCTGCCGCCGACTCTGCCCTCGGCGGAGCCCAGGTATCGGAGATCTCCGCTGGCGCGGCCGGCTCCTCGGGCGGCGCCGGCTCGTCGGCCACCAGGGGCAAACCCGCCAGGGGCGACGGCATCCGGCCCGAGGGCCGCGCGGTCGTTGCCTCGGTCTCCTGCGCCAGCGTCTGGATCCGCGCCAGCCCGGCGGCGCCAATCTGAACGGTCGTGTCCGCCAGCATCTCGACCAGGTCCAGGTCCGGATTGGGATGACCGACTTCGGTCCGGGCCAATTCGGCAGATTCAGGAGGGTAGGTTTTCACGAAGCCGCCTTCCTCGGCGATTAGCCGGAGGACCAGCAGTTCGTAGTCTTCGTTGTTGGTGAGCCCGATGGCGGCGCGATGCTGCCGATAGGGAAGGATCGCACCCCGGAGGTCGCCGATCGAAAGGGGGCGATGGACCCCGGCCGGGTCTCGGCCCTCGAGCACGTCGACCAGCCGTTTGACGAACCGCTCCAACTCGGTCATCGGGCGCCTCCGGCCGCGCCGGTGGCCTCCTCGAGGGCCAGCGGGAGCCGTTCTCCCGCCGCCACTCGGCGTTCGAGCGCGGCGAAGGTCTGACCCGGATCGTAGTCCGGATAACGCCCCTTGCCGCGCTGGCCCTCGAGCCACTCGGCAAACGTGGCCACCACCATCCCCTCGGACGTGACCTGTTCCTTGGCGGCCCGCACGGCCAGATCGTTGGCGAACTCGTTCTTGGCATGCCCGGCGTGACCGCGGACCCAGACCAGTTGGACCTCGTGCCGCGTCAGCGAGGCGTGCAGCGCCCGCCAGAGTTCGAGATTCTCGATGGCGCCGGCTTTTCGCTTCCAGCCGCGGGAGACCCACCCGGGGAGCCACTCCCGGACCCCCCGCACCAGATACTCCGAGTCGGACACTAGGAGCACGTGGAGCCGGTTGCCCTTGGCCGCCAGCAGCTGGAGCAGCGCGATCGCGCCCCCGAGGGCCATCCGGTTGTTGGTGGTGGCCGGCGCGTGGATGAAGAACTCGCGCCGCTCGATTCCTTTGGAGGTCCTGATCTCCACCAGCCCGCCGGCCCCGCCGGGATTGTCGCCCTCCCGCCCGTTGCCGAGGCAACTCTCGTCGAGATGCGCCACCGCAATCGGCACTCGGGGCCCGCTCACGCCAGCACCTCGAACGCCTCGACCTGCTCGAGTTCAAACCGGACCTCGGCGCCGGTCATCGGGAGGAACCCGATCAGCCGTTCACCCCGGAGAGAGTTTTCGATCCGGCGGGCCACCACGATGAACTCGGTTCCACGACGCGTCACCGCCACCCGCAGCCCTTGGCGGGCGGCGCGCTCGAGTTGATCCATGCGGGAGGGGGTCCAGTGAAAGGCCACTCGGGAATATAGGCGGCCCGCGCTACAACCCGCTGCCCCGTCCGATCCGGATCACGCCGCGTTCGGCGGTGATCTCGCCGATGACCCGGTAGGCTGGCGCGCCGCCGGCCCGCAGGTCGTCGCTCAGCCCTCGGACCCGGTCCTCGGGAATGGCGTTCAGGAGCCCCCCGGAGGTGCGGGGGTCGGCGCAGAGGAGTTGTTCCATCGAGGACACATCGTCGCCGAACTCGACCGGGATCGTCTCGAGGTTGCGGCGGGTGCCGCCGGGCACCGAGCCCTGAGCGGCGAGTTCGGTGGCTCCCGGGAGCAGCGGCAGCCGGGCGACGTCGATCCGCGCCCCCACCCCGCTGCCGTCGACGATGTTGCGGAGATGACCGATCAACCCGAAGCCGGTGACGTCGGTGGCGGCCGTGGCCCCGTGGGCCACCGCGGCGCGGGCGGCTCCGTCATTGAGCGTCGTCATGACCTCGACGGCCTGCGCCAACTCCGATTCGTCGAGGATTCCCTTCTTGAGCGCCGTGGCGAGGATCCCGATGCCGAGCGGTTTGGTCAGCACCAGGAGATCGCCGGGGCGCGCCCCCTGGTTGGTCAACATCCGATCGGGATGGACCTCGCCGACGACCACCATCCCGAATTTGGGCTCCGGATCGTCGACGGAGTGGCCTCCGAGAATCAGGCAGCCGGCGCGATCGACGACGGACTGCGCGCCGCGGAGCACCTCGCCGAGCAGACTCATCGGGAGTTTTTCCCGGGGCCAGCCGACCAGATTCAGGGCAAAGAGCGGCTTCCCCCCCATGGCGTAAACGTCGCTGAGGGCATTGGCGGCGGCGATCGCGCCCCACGTGGCGGGATCGTCGACGATCGGCGTGAAGAAGTCGACCGTCACGACCAGCGCCCGATCGGGGCTGATCCGGTAGACGGCCGCGTCGTCTCGACTCGCCGCGTCGACGAGCACATTGGGATCGCGAATCCCGGGGACATGGCGCAGGACCTGCGCCAACTCGGCTGGGCCGAGTTTGCAGGCTCAGCCCGCGCCGTGGGACAGCGACGTGAGTCGAATCCGCGGCCGCTGGTCGCGAGGCTCGCTGCTCATGTCGGTGCTCCTTTCTGGCCCCGACTGGGACCGGACGGGCGGGTGAGCGATCGGAACGGAAACGGGGACGTGGATGGGGACGCCGGCCGGCGCCCGAGGTGCACCGAACCTAGCGCCGGCCGGCCGCGAGGCGAAGGAGAATCCGGAGCCCGATCAGGGCGCGGTCATCGGGGGCCACGTTGCCGAAGGACCCGTCGTCGCGCTGGCGCTGGAGGAGGCCCGGCAGGGCCCGCTCGAGAATGGCGGGTGTCAGTGGATGGCCGACCCGAGCAAGCCCGGCCAGCGCGTTGAAGAAGTCGACCCGGGGCCACGTCCCGTCGGGCAATTGATGATTGGCGACGATCCGGACCACGGACTCGAGGGTTGGCTGCCATCGCTCCGGCGCCGCTGCCAGGGCCCCAAGAGCCGAAAAGGCCAAGTCGGGGACCAGGAAGTCCGTCCACGCCTCCCATTCGGCCACCAGGTGCTGGAAGCTGTCGAGGTGTCGCTGCACGGCGGGGTCGGCGACCCGTCCACCCCGGAGCACCACCTCGAGCATCCAGCAGCTGAGCGCAAAGCGAGCCTGGGACTCCACTCGGTAGACCCGGCCGTTCGGGAGCGCGGCGGGTGCCGCCCGGAGGGTCGGGGCGGCCACGGCAAAGAACCCACCTAGGAAATGCTCGCAAACCCGATGGGCGTGGCGGGCCGCGGTGCACCCTTCGCCGAAGGCGCCAGGCCCGCCGGTCAGTTGGAGCAGTCGGTCGAGCCCCGGCGCGAGGGCAAGGTGATCGGCGCCCAGATCGATCAGCTCCTCGACCACCGCCACCGTCCGGACCGGCGAGCCGGCCACGGCCGGCGAGACCAGACTTGCGGCAGCCGACCGGACCAACTGTTCCCGGAGGGACGCGTCGGACCCGAAGGTGCCCCCGGTCAGGGTGCGGGCCACCCACGCCTGGCGGGTGTTCCGGCGGCCGAAGAAGCCGGCGAGGCGATCGAGGGCAAGGGCAATCATGGGGGAGGGAAAGAGCGAAGGGGCGCCCCGCGGCCGCGGGGCGCCCCCTCGATCCGGTCAGGACTCAACGACCCTTCTTCTTGCCGCTCTTCTTGGCGGCCTTTCGAGCCGGCTTCCGGACCACCTTCTTGGCGGACTTCTTGGCCGGTTTGGCCTTCCGCGCCACCTTCTTGACGGCCTTCTTGGCCACCTTCTTGGCCGGCTTGGCCTTCTTGGCGGGCTTGGCCTTCTTGGCGGCGGCCTTCTTCGGAGCCGTCTTCTTGGCCGCGACCTTCTTGGGGGCCGCTTTCTTTGGAGCCGCCTTCTTCGGGGCGGCTGCCTTCGGAGCGGCCGGTTTGGCCACGGGTTTCGCAACGGCCGGCTTCGGGGTTGGCGCCGCCGGGGCCGCCGCTATCGGGGGGGGAGGCGGCGGAGGGGGAGGCGGGGCCTGCGGAGGCGTCGATGAGGGCATGGGCTCCATCCAGCCCGAACCGGTCCAACCCATTTCCATGTCATGGAAGACGGCCATGCGGATTCCTCCCCAACCTGCGCTTGTTGTCGGGTGGTCTGAAAGGGCGGCCTGACTCGCCGCGGCGTGCTGCCGCCATATATCTTGCACAACTTTCTCACTTGTGCAAGCTATGCGAGCGCTGACGCTGACCGAACACGGCGGACTGGACCGCCTCCGGGTTCAAGATCTGCCCATCCCGCCCCTCGACCGCCCGGACCAGGTTCGGATCTCGGTCCGGGCGGCCGCACTTAACCACTTGGATCTATTCGTCTTAGGTGGCCTTCCGGGGGTGACACTCGACTTCCCCCACGTCATCGGGACCGACGCGGCCGGAGTGGTCGCGGAGGTCGGCTCGGAGGTGACGGGGCTGGCGCCGGGCGACCGGGTGGTCATCAATCCCGGGATCTCGTGCGGGACCTGTCCCGCCTGCGTCAGCGGCGAGGATCCCTTCTGCCGCTCGTTCCGGATCCTCGGCGAGCATTGCCGTGGGACCGCGGCCGAGTCGGTGGTCGTGCCGGCCCGAAACGTGGCCAAGGTGGGGGCGCACCTCGACTGGGCTCACGCCGCGGCGCTCCCCCTGGCCACCCTCACCGCCTGGCGGATGATCACCACCCGCGCCCAGGTGTCCGCCGGCGAAACCGTCCTGATCTGGGGCATCGGCGGCGGGGTGTCGCTCGCGGCGCTCCAGATCGCCAAGCATCGGGGCGCCCGGGTGGTGGTGACCAGTTCGTCGGACCGGAAGCTGGAGGCAGCCCGAGCGTTAGGCGCCGACCTGACGCTCAACCACGGCACCCAGGACGTGGCCCGGGAAGTCCGAGCGCTGACCAAGGTCGGCGCCGACGTGGTGGTCGATTCCGTCGGCGAGAAGACCTGGGAGAAATCGCTCCGGGCCCTCCGCCCCGGCGGCCGCCTGGTGACCTGTGGCGCCACCACCGGACCGCACGTCCAGCTCGACATCCGGAAGCTGTTCTGGTTCCAGTGGAACATCATGGGATCGACCATGGGATCGGTCCCCGAGTTCGCGGCCATGATGGCGGTGGCCAATAGCGGCGCCCTGACCCCGCTGGTCGATCTGGTGGTGCCGCTCGATCGCGGGATCGAGGCCTATCGCCGACTCGAAAGCGGCGAGCAACTCGGCAAGGTGGTGATCGAGGTGAGCGGATGAATGCCCTGATCGAGCGACTGCAGCTCGGGCTCGACCAGCTGGCCGGCTTCGTGCCGGCGTTCTTCGGCGCGGCCCTGATCCTGGTGGCGGGCTACTTCCTGGCCCGGGTCATCGAGCGGGGGGTCGACGCCCTGCTCCAGCGCCTCAACTTCAACAAGGTGGCCGAGGCGGGCGGGCTGTCCGAGGCGGTGGGCCGAACCGGCAGCCGGCTCGACCCGATCCACGCCGTCGGCAAGCTCCTTTTCTGGCTGGTGATGCTGGTGGTGATCCTGCTCGCCAGTGCCGCGCTTGGCCTCACCAGCATCAACCAGATGTTCGGAACGATGCTGTCGTACATCCCGACCCTGATCGCCGCCGTGGTGATCGTGAT
>CADEGB010000182.1 GCA_902826755.1 uncultured Gemmatimonadota bacterium | reverse complement strand
TCGCCGGTGACCTGGGCATCAGTGTCCGGACGGTTGAATCGTACCGCGAGAGCCTGATCCGAAAGCTCGGGATCCCGAGTGCCGCCGGTTTGACCCGCTTTGCCATCGAGGCAAAACTCCTCGGCCAATAGGCCCCCGTACAAATACGGGTCCGCTGCCACCGTACGCCTTCGGTGCCGCCATCCTGAACGTTTCTGCAGGTTTCCATTGTTCGCCGGGTCACGGCGAGGAAATCCGGAATCGACAGGAGCAAGGCAATGCGAGCAGGGCGGTGGGCGGCCATGGCCGCGGGACTGGTCGGACTCGGTGCGTCATCGCTGGGCGCGCAGGCAACGAACGAAGGCAAACGCGCGGACTCGACCACCAAAGTGGCCAAGCTGGCACCGATCACGGTGACGGCCACCCGATCGGCGACGCCGGTGTTCCGGACGTCGGTGCCCGTGCTGGTGGTCGACTCAGCGGCGATCCGCGAAGAGTCGCCTAACGGGGTCGGCGATCTCTTCCGCAACCTGCCGGGCGTCGATGTCACCGGGGTCGGACCCAATCAGGGCCGGCTGGTGATCCGGGGTCAGCGTGGTCAGCGAATCCTCCTCGCGGAAGATGGGATCCGTCTCAACAACGCCCGCCGCCAGCAGGACTTCGGCGAGCTGCCCTCGCTCACCGACATCAACGACCTCTCCCGCGTCGAGGTGGTCCGCGGCCCGGCCTCGGTGCTCTACGGCACCGACGCGATCGGCGGTGTGGTCAACCAGATCACGCTCGAGCCGCCGGCTCGGGGACGGGACGGCGTCTTCGGATCCTTCCGCTATCGGCACAGCTCGGCCGATCGCCAGAACCTCGGGCATGCCCGGGTCTCCGGACGGTCGGGCCGGTTCGGCTTCGGGTTTTCCGGGGGGCTTCGGGAGGCGGACGAATACAGTGCGCCGGCCGGAACCTTCGGCGACCTGACTCTGCCGTCGGCCCAGACGGTGCGGGACGTGGGGGTCCGTGACCGGAACGTCGCCGCCAAGCTCTCGTACGATGTCGGGGACAACGGGCGGCTTTCGCTCCGGATCTCCCGCTACGAAGCCCGGGACGCCGGCTTCGGCTACGTCGATCCGTTGGCCATTGGTGACTCGAGCGGCGTCGTCGTCCGGCTCCTCTACCCCGAACAGAACGTCACCCGCGTCACCGCCGGGTATCAGGCTCAAGGCCTCGGGTGGGGCCTCGCCGATCGCCTCAGCGTCTCGGCCTACGGCGCCGCCAATGACCGGTTCTTCGATCAGGCCATCGACATCCCATTCAGTCCCACCGCCGGGATGACGATCCGAAGCCGGAATTTCACCGAGATCGCCACCTACGGCGCTCGGCTCGAAGCGGCCAAAATCGTCGCGGGGCGGCACACGGTGACCTACGGACTCGATTGGTACCTCGATCGGTCCGACAACACCGACTCCAGCACCACCACCGTCACCGGGTTCGGGCCGCCCTCGGTGCGAACCACCACCACCCCCACCGTGCCGAACGCCAGCTATTGGACCGGTGGTGTCTTTGCCCAGACTCAGTTTCAGGTCACCAATCGGTTTGTGCTCGGCGCCGGGATCCGCGGTCAGACGATCCACGCCGACACGCGGGAAACGGCTGGCCTTCCGGCCACTCGCGCGGGCGTCTCCGCGTCCAACGGGACGGCGGTCGGTCATGTGAGCGCCCAGTACGCGCTCAGCCCGAGGCTCAATCTGGTCGCGACCGTCGGGCGCGCCTTCCGGGCGCCGAACCTGATCGAGCGCTACTTCGAGGGGGCCGCGGCGGAGGGCAATGGCTATCAGATTGCCAATCCGGACCTCACGCCGGAAACCAGCGTCAACGTCGATGTTGGGTTCAAGGTCCGGACCGACCGGGTCTACGCCGAGTTCACGTACTTCTCCAACACCATCCGAGACGGCATTCGGATCGTGTCGACCGGTACCCAGGTCAACAATCTCCCCGGGTTCCAGAATCGCAATGTCGCCAAGCTTCGGGACCACGGGGTCGAGGCCCTCGCCGAGGTGGCGATGGGCGCCGGGTTCGCGGCCATCGGGCACTACAGCAAGATCACGTCGCGCAACGTCGACCAGAACATTCCGGCGGGCGACAGCTACGCCAGCAAGATCGGGGGCGAGCTGGCCTGGCGGGAACGGACCGGACGGTTCGGGCTGGCGTACGAGGTGCGCCACCAGGGCGAGCGCAAGGACATCGAACTGGTCGCGAGCCCGGTCGGCGACCGGCTGCCGGCGTTTACCGTGCACACCGCTCGCGGGGAGGTCAAGCTTCCGACGGTCGGCGGGACCAGGCCGGTGGTCAATCTGGCGGTGGTCAACCTCACCAACGAGTTGTACGCGGAGGCCTCCAACACCTCGTTCTTCCGACCTGAGCCGAGGCGGAGCGCGGTGGTCGGCGTCCGGCTCGACTTCTGAGCCGATCGGTTCCAAACGGGCAGGGGGACCGGCGATCGTTCGCCGGTCCCCCTGTCTGCGTTCGGGCGAGGCCGCGAACGGAGTTTAGACGTCGAGGTTATTGACGTACTTCGCGTTGGCCTCGATGAACTGACGGCGCGGTTCGACCTCGTCGCCCATCAGCTCCTCGAACATCCGGCTGGCTTCGACCGCGTCCTCGAGGGTAACCCGCAGGATCGTACGCTTCTCGGGGTCCATCGTGGTGGTCCAGAGCTGGCCCGGATTCATCTCGCCGAGACCCTTGTACCGCTGGACGTTGACGTTGGCCTTCCCCTCGGGGCCGGCGAGCCGCTTGATGTATTCGTCGCGCTCCGGCTCGTTGTAGGCGTAGAACTCTTCCTTGCCGCGGGCCACCCGGTACAGCGGCGGCTGGGCAATGTACACGAAGCCCGCGTCGATCAGCTCCGGCATTTGGCGGAAGAAGAACGTCAGCAGCAGGGTCCGGATATGGGCGCCGTCGATGTCGGCGTCGGTCATCAGGATGATCTTGTGGTACCGGGCATCGTCGAGCTTGAAGTCCTCCTTGACGCCGGTCCCGATGGCCGTGATCATCGCCCGGATTTCCTCGTTGCCGAGGATCTTGTCGATCCGGGCCCGTTCGACATTGAGGATCTTGCCCCGCAATGGGAGAATGGCCTGGTGGGATCGGTCGCGCCCCTGCTTGGCACTGCCGCCGGCCGAGTCGCCCTCGACGATGTAGATCTCGCAGAGGGAGGGATCGTCGAGCGAGCAATCGGCCAGTTTGCCGGGCAGCACCGCGTTCTCGAGGCCCGACTTCTTCCGGACCAGGTCGCGCGCTTTCCGGGCGGCTTCCCGGGCCCGAGCCGCGCTGACGGCCTTCTCGATGATGGCCCGGGCCACCGACGGGTGCTCCTCGAGGTAGTTGCCGAGGTGCTCGTTGACCGCCGTTTTGACCACACTCTCGACCTCCGAGTTGCCGAGCTTGGTCTTGGTCTGGCCCTCGAACTGCGGCTCCTTCACCTTGACGTGGAGAACGCAGGTCAGCCCCTCGCGGATGTCTTCGCCGGTCAGGCCGAAGTCCTCTTTCTTGAGGTGGCCGCCCTTCTTGGCGATGTCGTTGATGGTCCGCGTCAACGCCGCCCGGAACCCGGTCAGGTGGGTGCCGCCCTCGTGGGTGTTGATGTTGTTGACGAAGGTGAAGGTGTTCTCGTTGTACCCGTCCTCGTACTGGAGCGCGAGGTCGACGTCGACGTCGTTGAGACTGGCCGAGAAGGACACCGGTTTCGGGTGGAGCGGCTTCTTGTTGCGGTTGAGCCACTCGACGAATTGGATCAAGCCGCCTTTGGCGAAGAAGGTCTCTTCCTGGGCGGGATCCTTCCGCTCGTCCTTGAGGACGATCTTGACACCCTTGTTGAGGAACGCCAGCTGCCGGAGCCGATCGGCCAGCGTGGTGTAGTTGTACTCGAGGACGGTGAAGATCTCCGGATCGGGCTTGAAGCTGACCGTGGTGCCGGTCCCCTTGGCTTTGCCGACGACGGTGAGCTTCTGGGTGGTGTGACCGCGGACGAACGACATATGGTGTCGTTTGCCGTCGCGGTCGACGAAGATCTCGAGCTTTTCCGACAGCGCGTTGACGACCGATACGCCGACCCCGTGGAGTCCGCCCGACACCTTGTAGTTCGACTTGTCGAACTTGCCGCCGGCGTGCAGCACGGTGAGTGCCAGCTCGACGCCGGGCATCTTTTCCGTCGGGTGGATATCGACCGGGATGCCGCGCCCGTTGTCGATGACCGTGATGCCGTTGTTGGCGTGGATGGTGACCGAGATCTCGTCGCAGAAGCCCGCCAGCGCCTCGTCGATCGAGTTGTCGACCACTTCGTAGACGAGGTGGTGGAGCCCGTTCTCGCTGGTCGAGCCGATGTACATGCCCGGCCGCTTTCGGACCGCCTCCAGGCCCTTGAGCACCTGGATTTTGTCCGCACCGTAATCGCCGTTGCCGTTCTTGTCGCCGTTGCCGTTCGGTTCTTTTGCCATGTCCCCACGCCACCAGAGGAAGGGCCGTCCGCCGCCTGGGTCCGGGCGTCTGCCCGGCCCCGCGCGACGAGGTCGAAAAGCCAACAAGGTCTTGGACTTATGTCGATGATCCGGACCCTCGAATGCCCCGGCCCGGAACGGGAGAAAAGTAGTCGGGGAGGGGGGTGTTTTGGGAGGGGTCCGGGGGGGCGTTGCCGGCGACCGGTCGGCCCGCCCCGGCGCGGCCGGACCGGGGGTCCCCGGTAAGTTCAGACGCGGATTCGGCCCGATCGGACCCCATCCGGAGCACGATCCCGGACACCGCCCGTCGGGTGGCTCGACCGCCCGACTTTCGCTCACCCAGAGACTCGTCATGGAAGAACCCACGACCCCCGAGCGCCGCCCCGAAATGATCACGGAGCGCCTGTTCCGGACCCGGACCGTCATCATCACGGGCGAGATCAATCAGCGCCTTGCCGCCACCGTCACCGGGCAGTTCCTGGCGCTCGCGGCCGAGTCCTCCGACCCGATCACGCTCTTCATCAACAGCCCGGGGGGCCATGTCGAGTCGGGCGACAACATCCACGACGTGATCCGGTTCGTCACCCCCAAGGTTCGGGTGGTCGGGACCGGCTGGGTGGCCAGTGCGGGAGCGCTGATTTTCGTCGCCGTCCCCAAGGAGGATCGCTACTGCCTTCCCAACACCCGGTTCCTGCTCCACCAGCCGGCCGGCGGGACCGGCGGCAGTGCCTCCGACATGGAAATCGAGGCCCGCGAAATCATTCGGATGCGGGATCGGCTCAACCGGATCTTTGCCCGGCAGACCGGTCAGTCGCTCGACCGGATCGAGGAGGATACTCACCGGAACTTCTGGCTCACCGCCGAGGAAGCGGTGGCCTACGGGATCGTCGGGAAGATCATCCAGAAACAGTCAGATCTTCCTTGACGGGCTGACCCCAGGCGGGCTAACCGCCTCCCGCGCCGGCGGTCGCGCTGGCGCGGGGCCTTCCTGGCCTCAGGTGTGGCGCGGCCCCAGATCGAGCGACGCCGAGTTGATGCAGTAGCGCAGTCCGGTCGGACGCGGGCCATCCGGGAAGACATGACCCAGATGCCCGCCGCACCGGGCGCAGTGGATCTCGACCCGCCGCATGCCGTGGCTCCGATCCTCGGTTTCCTCCACGACCGCCGGTTCCACCGGTGCCCAGAAACTCGGCCATCCCGAACCCGAATCGTACTTGGTGCTCGCGTCGAAGAGGGGTGTCCCGCAGCCGACGCACCGGTAGACCCCGTCCTCGTGATTGTCCCAGTAGGCGCCGCTGAACGCCGGTTCGGTACCCCGCTGGCGGCTGATCCGGTATTGCTCCGGTGACAGCTGCGCCCGCCACTCGGCGTCGCTCTTTTCGATCCTGTCGGTCATGGGGCCTCCGGTTGGGGTGGGGGCGGCTCGGTCAGCGGGCCAACTTTGCAGCGCAGCTCGCGGATCTGTCCATCCCGTCCTTCGTTGAGCCGAGCCAGGATCCGAGGCGCCATGAGCGACAGCTCCATCGCCCACGGCGACGAGCGGACCTGGACCCAAAGGATCCCGTCCGCCGTCACCGCCTCCGCCCGGGCGTTCCGCGCCACCCGCTCGCCGACGATCTCGGGCCACCGTTCCACGGCGCCGGCCAGGTCGAGGCGCTTCGTGAGTCCCTTCCGACTGAGGAACGAACCGACGAGCTCGCCTAACGTCAGGGGACGGTTCCGGCGGGTCACGCGGCCCGTCCGGTCGAACGGCGGGTGGCGGCGCCACTGGCCACGTCGAAGATCGGCAACTCGAGCCCGGGAGGCAGCTCGTCCGCCCGGGGCGCCGTGATGAAGACCTGGCGCCCGGCCCCGATGCCAAGTCGTTCCGCCAATCGTTCCTGACGGCCCCGGTCGAGTTCCGCGAACACGTCGTCGAGCAGCAGGGCAGGGGGCGATCCCCGGGTGGCCTCCAGGGTGTCCCGTTCGCAGAGCTTCAGCGCGATGGCCGCGGTCCGCTGCTGCCCGGTCGAGCCCGCCACCCGGAGGGGCGCGTCGTCGAGATCGAACGCCAGGTCGTCACGATGCGGGCCGACGCTGGTGGCCCCGGTGGCCAGGTCTCGACTCCGTTGGGCCGCCAACGCCTCCGGCCAGGCCTCCGACCCGGCCAGGTCGGACCGCCCCGTGTACCGGACCGTCACCGGCATCGGTTCGCCAAGGCCGGCGGTCAGCGCCCGCCACGCCGGCCCGTACCGATCGACCCAATCCAACCGCTCCGCCGTCACCGTCGCGCCAAACCGAGCCAGCAGCGGATCGAAGGCCCAGGCGGCGTCGGCCTCCCCGCGGCGGAGGGCGGCGTTGCGCTGATCGAGGGCCGCTCGGTACTGACGGAGGGCCCGGAGGTAGGTCGGGCTCGAGAGCGCCAGGACCCGGTCGAGGAATTGGCGTCGCTCGGACGCTCCTCCGGCAATCAGGGTGACGTCCGTCGGGAGGAAACTCACTGCCAGCCAGACGCCGAGGGCTTCGGTGAGGCGGGTCGTTTCGGCGCCGTCGAGGGCGATCCGCTTCCGGCGGCCCGTCGAGGTGAATCCCGCGTCGACGACCCGGTCACCGGCGGCTCCATACAGATGGAGACGGAGGTGGAAACCGGGGTCGCCGAACCGGACGAGGTCGAGGTCCCGGGCTCCCCGAAGGCTCCGAAACAGGACGGGGTAGTAGATCGCCTCGAGCAGATTGGTCTTGCCCTGGCCGTTCGGCCCGAGGAGCACGGCGCCCACCTCTGGCAGGACGAGGTCGAGCGACCCGATGTTCCGGAAGCCGGTCGCTTCGAGCCGCCCCGCCCGCATCGAAAGGCCCCTACTTGCCGGTGAACTTGGGTGGGCGCTTTTCGAGGAACGCCTTGGCGCCCTCGGTCGCGTCCTCGGTACCGAACAACCCACCGAACAGGCCGCTCTCGAACGCCAGGGCGTCGTCCAACTGCATCCCGTCCTGGATGTTGGCGAGTTCGATGCAGGCCGCCACCGCGAGCGGAGCGTTGCCGAGGATGGTCCGGAGCAGCTTCTCCGCCTCGGCCATCAGCTGATCGGCCGGGTAGACGTGATTGACGAGGCCGATCCGATAGGCCTCCTGCGCGTCGATCATGGCCCCGGTGGTGAGCAACTCGATGGCGCGTCCCTTGCCAATCAGCCGGGGCAACCGGATCGTCCCACCATACCCAGGTGGAATGCCGAGCTTGACCTCCGGCTGGCCGAACTTGGCGTTTTCGCTGGCCACTCGGATGTGGCAGGCCATGGCCAACTCGCACCCGCCGCCCAGGGCAAACCCGTTGATCGCGGCGATCCACGGCTTCCCGGAGCGCTCGATGCTCCGAAAGATCCCCGATCCGCGGGCTGACATCTGCCGGGCGCTGACGGCCTGGAGCCCCTGGAATCCGCTGATGTCGGCTCCCGCCACGAACGACTTGGGACCCGCCCCGGTCAGGATCGCCCCTTTGATGTCGGGCGACCGCCGGACTTGATCGACAGCCTGACCGAGGTCGGTGATGACCTGGGTGTTGAGGGCATTCAGCTTATCGGGCCGGTTGACGGTGATGACGGCGATCCCGTCCCGGACGTCGAAGAGAAGGGTGGTGTAGGTCATGGGGTGGTTCCGAAGGAGGATGATGGCTGCCGAACCAGAGGAAAAATAGCCGGGGGCTCCCTCCCGGGCATCCCGACCTGTTTTCTTTGCGGTTCATCCCCACCAAGGCCGGATCGGGGTTCGATGAGCGCTCTCGTCTGGGTCGCCCTCTTCGTCGGGGTGCCCGTGGTCCTGTTCGTCATCGGCGGCACCTACCTGGCTGGCGTCCTCAAGTGGGAGGACGACCAGACGGTCGGTCTCGCCTACTATGGGCGGAGCCTGGTCGACCGGGAAGCCTTCAAGCGACGCCTCGAACGGCACGCCGCCCGCCTGGCCCCGATCCTCTGGCTCAACGCCAAGATAGCCCGCTTCGACTTCCGGAAGGCCCGGATCCAGTTCCGCGGCCTGTCCGCCCCGGCCGGCAGCTGTTCCCCGGCATCCTTCGCCAAGGCGGTCGACTATCGCCCTAGGGCGGAGGACATCTTCGTCGGGACCCAGATGAAGTGCGGGACGACCTGGATGCAGCAAGTGGTCTACGAGGTCCTGAACCGGGGCAACGGCACCCTGGTGGCCTCCGGGACCGCCCTGTATGCCATCGCGCCGTGGCTCGAGGGACGGAAGAGCGTACCGATCGAGGAGGCTCCCACTGTAGGAGCCGAGCGCCCCGGCCGGATCATCAAGACGCACCTTCCCGCCGAGCTCTGTCCGGCCGATCCGGCGGCGCGGTTCATCTATGTTGCCCGGCACCCCGCGG
>CADEGB010000181.1 GCA_902826755.1 uncultured Gemmatimonadota bacterium | reverse complement strand
TGGGGAGCAGATCTCGATCGTTGGCCACGGCCGTCGGGGTTGGCGCGGACGATCAGCGTGAGGCCGAAGTCCCGACCGACGACACCAAGGGCCTCCTGATAGTCCCCCTGCGGCTGGCGAGACCAGACGTACTCGCCCGCGGCGAGCCGGGCGTGCTCCGCGGCGGTGGGCGCCGTCGGCTCCTCGATCGGGCTCGGACTTGGGAAGTACCTGGCCAGAAACTCGTCGAACAGCCGCGCCCTGAGCGCAAACGCCGCCGGGAAGATGCCGTCCACCGCGCCGTCACTGTTCATCGCGATGAACACACCGACCCCCTCCGCCGGCAGCAGCCGGTACTCGGCGTGAAATCCCTCGCCGTCACCCGAATGACCCACGATCCGCCGCCCGTTCGAGCCGGTGTGAAACAGGCCGAGCCCGATCGGCTGGGCGCCGGGGATCGGCACGAAGGCCGGCTCCTGCATCCGGGCAACCGTCTCCGGCCGGAGCAACTGGACTTCGCCGAACCGCCCCCCGCCGAGGTGCGCCCTCATGAAGTAGGTCATGTCGCGCGCGGTGGTAGACAGCCCGCTGGCCGGCGCGTCGACGGGCGACAGCTCCGCGATGAGGTTCGGCGGATAGGGTTCTCCCGAACCCCGGGCGTAGTTCTTCGCCTCGAAGGGTGCCAGGACATCGGGGATCGTCACCCGAAACGTCGACCGCGTCATCCCAAGCGGAGCCAGGACATTGCGCTCGACATAGTCGGCAATCGACTGGCCGGAAGCCCGCTCCACCAGGTAGCCCGCGAGATGGAGCCCGTAGTTCGAATAGGCCGGAATCGTGCCGGGCGGATAGATCCGTTCCGGGATCCGGAGCAGGTGCTGGCGGAGGGGGGCCGGCGGGACAAAGCGCGGATAGGCCGTTTCCTCGAACCCGGCCGTATGAGTCAGCAGATGGCGAAGGGTGATCGGGGCCCCGAACGCCGGCGGGATGACGAAGTCGAGGTAGTCGTTGACGTCTCGATCGAGGTCGAGTTTCCCCTGCTCCACCAGCTGGAGCACCGCCGTGGCGGTGAAAGACTTCGAGATCGACGCGACCCGGATGACCGTAGTTTCAGGATCCATCGGGACTCTGCCCGCCACGTCCGCCCAGCCGAATCCCTTCTCGAACAGGACGACGCCGTCCCGAACCACCGAAATCACGAGCCCGGCGATGTCGCCCCTGGACAGCCCGTCCGGAACCACGCCGGCGAGCCACCGCTCGAGGTCCGGGACATCGAGGGCCGGAGCCGCCGCTGGAGCCGGTGTTCCCGGGTCCGTGGGTGCCGGTTGCGACCTCGGCCGCGCCTCGAGCGACTGCGCCGCTGGCGCTCCCGCGAGCGCAGGCAACCCAACCACGAACAGACCGCCCACCACGGCCAACGAGGCAATCAACGGACATCTGCCGGATTCGGTTCTCGAAGGACGGGTCGTCAACTTTCACGCCTTCCGGGCTGGTCGGCGGAAGATAGTCGGCGGATACAGACTCGACAGGTCACGCGGGATGGGTACCGTTCACTCCCGGGCTCGCGGGCCTTAGTTTGACGCTGCTCGCCCCAATTCCGACCAACCCGGAGAGCCAGGGATGCAATCCCCCGTCGATACCGCCCGCCACCACCGTACCGGTCGCTGGACGGCCGCGACCGTCACCCAACGGGTACTAGAGCAATCCGCCTGGCGTCTCGCCGCCGTCCTGGCCCTGGCAAGCTGCGGCGATCGTGCCCCCAGCGCCGACCCCGACACGATCCCCGCCCCGGCCACCCATGCGGAGATTGCACTCCGACTGACGGCCCTGATCGAGCACGAGATGCGCGACAAAGGGATCCCCGCGGTCTCGATTGCCCTGGTCGACGGCGATGAGACCGTCTGGGCCCGCGGCTTCGGCGCCGCCGACGCCCCCGCCGGTACCGCCGCCACGGCCAACACGGTGTACCGCATCGGGTCGGTCTCGAAGCTGTTCACCGATCTCGGCGTCATGCAGCTGGTGGAACGGGGCCAGCTCGACCTCGACCAGCCAATCGACCGCTACCTGCCCGACTTCAAGCCGGCCAATCCGTTCGGCGGCGCCATCACGCTGCGTCACCTCATGTCGCACCGGGCCGGGCTGACCCGAGAGCCACCGGTCGGCAACTACTTCGATCCGAGCGACCAGGTCCTCGAGCACATGGTGACGAGCCTCAACGGCACCACCCTCTTCTACCCCCCGGGTCAGCGCGCCAAGTACTCGAACGCGGGAGTCGGCACGGTGGGCTACGTGCTCGAGAAACTCTCGGGCGAGCCCTTTCCGAAGTACCTCAAGCGGGCCGTCCTCGATCCCATGGGGCTCCGATCGAGCGCCTTCGAGCCGGAGTCGACCCTGACGCGGCGACTGGCAAAAGCCTGGATGTGGGCCTACGACGAGCGCACGTTCGAGGCCCCGACCTTCCAACTCGGCATGGCCCCCGCGGGCAGCATGTACTCGACCGTCCACGACCTGGCGCGATTTGCCCAGGTGCTCTTTGCCCGAGGCCAAGGGACCGGCGGCCCGGTGGTGAAGCCGGCCACGCTCGACTCGATGTGGCAGCCGCAGTTCGTTCCCCCGGGCACCACCAGCGGCTTCGGCCTCGGCTTCTTCATCTCACGAGCTGACTCAGTGCTGACCGTGGCGCATAACGGCGCCATCTACGGATTTGCCACCGAGTTCGCCGCGTTGCCGGACGAACGGCTGGCCGTGGCGCTGGTGGGAACCAAGGATGGGGTGAACACCGTGATGAGCCGGATCCGCGAGGCTGCGGTCGGGATGCTGCTCGACCGGAAACGGGGCGTGCCGCTCCGCGGAATCGACACCACGGTGGCCGTCCCGGACACGATGGGCCGCCGGCTCCAGGGTCGTTGGGGCAACGCCACCTCCACGTACGACCTTCGGTGGGAGGCCACCAAGCTCAACGCCTGGCGCCGGGGCGGCGAAGTCAGGATGACGCTGAAGCGCCGAGCCGGCGACACCCTGATGGTCGACGACGAGTTCGCGTTTGGCCCCGTGGTGATCGCCGCCGGCGATCGACTGATCTTCGGCACCGACACGCTCACGCGGCTCCCCCGCCCGAGCCTTCCCCCCGAAGCGCCCGCCGCCTGGCGCGGCCTGATCGGCGAGTACGGCTGGGACCACAACGTGCTGTTCATCACCGAGCGCGAGGGCCGGCTCACCGCCCTGATCGAGTGGTTCACCGACTACCCCCTGACCCAGGTGGACGACTCAACGTGGCGGTTCCCGGACTATGGTCTCTACCCCGGCGAAGACCTGGTCTTCCGGCGCGACCCAGCCGGCCGAGCCACCGCCGTCCGGGCCGCCAACGTCGTCTTTGCCCGCCGGGCGGTAGGCCCCGAGGACGGCTCGGCGTTCAAGGCCACGCCAACCCGGCCAATCGAGGAACTGAAACGGGCCGCGTTGGCGGCCACACCCCCCAAGGAGGAGGGCGAGTTCCGTCCCTCGGACCTGGTCGAGTTGGTGTCCCTCGACCCCACCTTCAAGCTCGACATCCGTTACGCCGACACGACCAACTTCATGTCGACCCGATTCTACGATCAGGCCCGCGCGTTCCTCCAGCGTCCAGCCGCCGAAGCGCTGGTCCGGGCCCACCGGACCCTGAAATCGATGGGGTACGGGATCCTGATCCACGACGGCTACCGGCCCTGGTACGTGACCAAGATGTTCTGGGACGGCACCGACCCCTCCAACCACACCTTCGTGGCCGATCCGTCCCGCGGGTCCCGCCACAACCGCGGGTGTGCCGTCGATTTGACGATGCTCGACCTGAAGACGGGTCGGCCGATTCTCACGACGGGAACCTATGACGAGTTCTCCAACCGCTCCTATCCGTTCTATCCCGGCGGAACCTCCCGGCAGCGCTGGTACCGCGATCTACTGCGGGACGTGATGGAGTCCGAAGGGTTCAACGTCTACGACGCGGAATGGTGGCACTTCGACTATCGCGACTGGCCCCACTACCGGATCGGCACCGCGACCTTCGAATCGTTAGGATCATCGTAGCCGATCGCCGACAGGGATCCATTCATAAGAAGATCTTCACGAACCATTCACCGACGGAGCCCACCCTACCCCCGACCTTGGCAACATCCTCATCGGAGTTGCCATCCTCGGGATGACGACGACCAACCCAAATCCGTGGCGTCCGCCCCTCCAGTCGTGGAGGGGGTACGCCGCGGCCATCCTCGCCGCTGCCGCCACCGTGGCGCTGACGCGAGGGCTTCGGAGCCCCACCGGCTCCGAGTCCGTTCTCTACCCGCTACTCCTCTCCGTCATCGTCAGCGGGGGCCTCGGCGGCCTCGGACCAGCGATGGCCGCCCTCGGGCTCAGCCTGGCGCTGGCGATCCCGGCCGGATTGGCCCCGGTACCCGGCCTCGCACCATTCGATTGGGGTGGGTTTCTCGCCTCGGGCGCGCTGGTCAGCCTTGTAACCGGGACGCTCCATCGGGCCTGGGCAGGTGCTCGCGGTGATGCCATCCGAGCCCGCGAGGTCAGCGCGCGTCTCGAATCGCGGTTGGCCAGCAGCGAGGCGGTGCGGGACAATCAGGACCGCCTCCGGATGCTGGTGGAACAGGCACCGATCGGGATCGCGCTGCTCGACCAGGACATGGTCTACCTGGCCACCAGCCTCCGCTGGCAAGCCGACTTCGGGCGCGGCCATTCGGCGCTGGTGGGTCGCAGCCACTACGAGATTCACCCCGACCTGCCCGAGGCGTGGCGCCAGATCCACCGGGAATGTCTGGCCGGGGCGATCCGGAGCGCCGATGACGATCCCTGGGTCCAGCAGGACGGGAGCGAGCACTGGTTCAGGTGGGCCATCCATCCGTGGCGGGACGGCACCGGCGAGATCGGCGGACTGATCGTCCTCGCGGAGGACGTCACCCCGAGGAAGCGGGCAGACCTGGCCCTCCGCCGAAGCGAACAGCGGTATCGCGATCTTGTCCACCTGTCGCCGAGCCCCGTGCTCGTGGATCGGGGTGGCGCGATCGCGTTCGCAAACCCGGCCGCGGTGGCGTTCTTCGGGGCCGCCTCACCCGAGGATCTCGTGGGCCGCCCCATGCACGAGATGGTGCACCCGGGTGACATCGAGGCCATCCGCGCTCGGGTCGCCGGCCTCCGCCGCGGCGAGGCTATCGGCCCCACCACCTATCGGGCGCTTCGTCGAGACGGCACCGTTCGCCAGGTCGAGGGTTTGGCCAGCGCCTTTACCGACGACACAGGCCCCGCCATCCAGGTCGTAATCCACGACATCACCGAACTGGAGCAAGCCAAGGCCAGCATCCGGGAGCGGGAGCTCCGACTGGCGGCCGTCGTCGACTCGGCCATGGACGGCATCATCACCATCGACGAACACCAACGCATCGAGCTGATCAACCCGGCGGCGGAAGCGATCTTCGGCCACCGCGCGGCCGACCTGCTCGGCCAACCGATCGAGCGCCTCCTGCCCGCGCGATTTCACGCCGAGCACCAGCAGGCGGTGGCCCGGTTCGGCACGGCCGGCACCACCCACCGGTCGATGGGCAACCTGGCTCCGGTCGTCGGGCTCCGCGCCAATGGCGACGAGTTTCCGATCGAGGCGTCGATCTCGCAGACCGACCTGGGTGGTCGGAAGCTGTTCACGGTCATCCTTCGCGACCTGACCGAGCGACGGCGGACCGAGGAAGCACTGTTCAACGAGGAAGCCCGGTTCCGGCAGTTGGCGGACTCGATCCGCGAGGTATTCTGGCTCACCGACATCGACAAGGGACGGGTGATCTACGTCAGTCCCGCCTATGAGTCGATCTGGGGCCGCTCCTGCGATGGCCTCTACCAGAGTCCGCTGAGTTGGCTCGACCCGATTCTCCCGGCCCACCGCGATCGAGTCATGCGGGCCGCAGCCAACCAGGCAACTGGAGGCTACAACGAGGAGTATCAGATCGCCCGACCCGACGGGACCGTGCGCTGGATCCACGACCAGGCCTACCCCGTCCACGACGCCAACGGTCGGGTGGTCAGGATCGCGGGCGTGGCGGAGGACGTGACCGCGCGGCGGGAACTCGAGGAACAGCTTCGGCAGACCCAGCGGATGGAGTCGATCGGACAACTGGCCGGCGGGGTGGCGCACGACTTCAACAACCTCCTCACGGTCATCGCCGGATCGGCCGAGTTGCTGGCCGGGGAACTCACGCCCGAGCATCGGGGGCACGATCTGGTGCAGGAAATCCAGCACGCGGGCCGCCGAGCCGCGGCCCTGACCCGGCAGCTCCTCGCGTTCAGCCGCCAGGAGGTGGTGGAGTCACGTCTGGTCGACCTGGCCGAGGTGGTGACCGACACCGACAAGATGCTGCGGCGCCTGATCGGCGAAGACGTCACGCTCGTCGTCTCGCTGGTTCGGACTCCATGCCGCGTCCGGATCGATCCCGGGCAGTGGGCCCAAGTGCTTCTCAACCTGGCGGTCAATGCCCGCGATGCGATGCCGAAGGGCGGACGACTCGAGATCACGACCGCGGTCGTCGACCTGAACGACGCATACCAACGGGTCCATCCGACCGTGCGGCCCGGGCGCTACGTCAAACTGACCGTGACCGACACCGGCTCGGGGATGTCGGAGGAGGTTCGGTCCCGCGCCTTCGAACCGTTCTTTACCACCAAGCCACGGGGTCAGGGAACCGGACTCGGCCTCGCGGTGGTCCACGGGATCGTGCACCAGAGCGGCGGCCACGTCGAGGCGTCGAGCGAAGTCGGCGTCGGCTCGACCCTCACGATCCTCCTGCCCCTGGTCGACGAGGAGGCCCCGGTGCGAGCCGAGGTTCCGAAGGCCGGCGCCCTGGCCGGGCTCGAGACGGTACTCCTCGTCGAAGACGACGAGTCGGTCCGGCGCATCGCCACCCGCACCCTCCAAGCCAACGGGTACCGGGTGATCGGCGCCGCGGACGGTGAGCAGGCCCTGAGAGCCCTGACCCGGAGCGTGGGACGCATTGCCCTAACGATCACCGACGTGGTCATGCCCAACCATGGACGGCTCGGAGCTGGCCAGACAGGTTCGGGCGCTCCATCCCGAAATGCGGGTGTTGTTCACTAGCGGCTACCTCGACGACACCGTCGAACGGAGGGGAATTTTCACGACGGGCAGCGGCTTTCTGCCCAAGCCGTACGCCGCCACGGTGCTCCTCCGCCGGGTCCGCGAAATACTCGACGGCCCGGCCGCCGGTCCGCCAAACCAAACGCGGGGTGACCCGGCGAAACGACACCCCGACGCCTGAGCCGCCGGGACGGCGAGGCAGAGCCGAGAATGGCGACCTGGGTACCTAGGAAAGCGCTTCCAGCAACCGATCGATGTCCGCCTCGTCATTGAAGACCGAGGGCGCGATCCTGATCCAGTACGGCGCCACTCGAATCGTCACGCCCGCCCGCTGGAGCTTCCGGCCGATGCCATCGGGATCCCGATGGGCAAAGGTCACGATCGGCGAGGTACTGTCCAGCGGCGTCTGCGGAACGAAACCGAGCCGCGGGAGTTCCCGCTGAATCCGGTCGATCAACGGCTGCCGGTGGCGCTCGATGGCCGCGACCCCGAGATCCAGGAGATACGGCAGCGAAACGCCTAGCGCCACGCCCACGGCGCTGGCCATGGTGCCGAGCTGAAAGTGGTGACCCGCCGTGGCCCCCGGCGTCCAGGACACGGGCGTCGGCGACCGGGGATCGGTGGGCGACAGGTGGATCTCGGCCTCAGCGGCCGACTCGTAGCTCCAATGCGGGCGACGAACCACCCGGCCGAGGAGATCTTCACGGACGTAGAGAAAACCGAGACCGAAGTCCCCCATCAGCCACTTGTAGCTGGCGGTCGCGGCAAAATCCACGTTACAGGCCCGGACATCGAACGGCACCGCCCCGACTCCCTGGATGATATCGGCGTAGACATACGCTCCATGGGCATGGGCCAGATCGCAGACGGCCTTGAGATCGTGCTGGAACCCGTTGTACATCGACACCAGCGAGACCTCGACCAGCCGGGTCTTCCGATCCACCAGCCGTTCGAGATCGCGGAGATCGATCCGGCCGTCGCGCACCGGTGCCACCCGGAGGTCGAGGCCCTCCTTCTCGAGTTCCATCAGGTGAATGAGCGCACCCTCGAAGTGGAGCGCGTCAGTCACCACGTTGCCGGACGAGGAACGAATCCCGAGACACTCGACCACCAGGTTTTCGCCGGTGCTGGTGTTGGGCAGGTAGCTGATCTCGGACGGCTTGGCATTGATCAGGGCGGCGAAGGCCGCGCGAGGATCGATCTTGGGGCGGATGTTCCAACCCCCCGACCCGCCGACCGTGGCCCGATTGTCGATGGCGCGATGGTACGCCTCGGCCGCCGCGATCGGCATCGGGTGCGTGAAGGCGCCACTCAGATAGGTCTGGCCCGCCGGAATCCGAAAGTCCGCCTTTCGCGGAAACCCGGACTGAACGGGCGGCGGCGTGTCGAGCGCCGCGAGTTCATCGACCCGCGTCAACGCGGCCGATGCGGCCAGGGAACCCAGGCCTCGAAAGAGGCCACGACGATCGATTGACATGAACCTCCGCAGGTTACCCCGGCCCGTCCAAGACGGTTAGTCCGCCCCGCCCCGCCGCCGCGCCTTGTCCTCCATGATACCCTTGGCCATCCGGCCGAACGCACGCGACCGCGCCCGCGCCTCCGCCACCGACTCGGAGTTGTGGCGCTCCTCCCGGATCAGCTTCCGGTAGCGCTCGAGCCGATCCGGATCGAGCCGACCCGCGTCGAGCGCCGCCCGAATGGCGCAACCCGGCTCGGCGTCGTGGGTGCAGTCCCCGAACCGGCACT
>CADEGB010000180.1:6839-8846 GCA_902826755.1 uncultured Gemmatimonadota bacterium | reverse complement strand
GAACCAGCCGGGATGGCGACATGGAACTCCTCGGTTGAATTTCGGACCTGAACGAGGAAATCTAGACCGGACCGCGGGCCCCCGTCAGGGGAGCGCCCTTAGCGACAGTAGGCGGCGGCGGTGGCGGCCAGGACGTCCCCGCACCGGAAGACGCTATCGAGGTCCACCCACTCCTCCGCCGCGTGGGCCCCGGCGCCAGCCGGCCCGAAAACCACCGTCTCGACCCCAGCGGCCGCCAGCAGGGCCGAGTCCATCCAGGGCGTATCGCCGACCAGGGCGGGCTGGGCCCCCAGCACTTCCGTGGCCGCCGCCGCCAGGGTCGTCACGATCCCCGCGGTCGGGGCCACCTCGAACGGCTCCCGTGCAAAGCAGCAGTCGATCGTCGCCGCGAACCCGAGATCCTCGGCGCGGATCGCGGCGAGCAAGGCCGTCAGTTCCGCCATGGCCGACGCTTCCGTTTCGCCGGGGATCGTGCGTCGCTCGATCTCGAGCCGACACCGGTCGGCATAGGTGCTGAGCCCGGATCCGCCGGCCAGGGTGGCGGCGTGGAGGGATGGCGGGCCGACCAAGGGATGGCGGGGGCGAGCCCGAAGTTCGCGCTCGAGGCCGTCCAGCCGGGCCAGGAACCGGCCCATCCGCATGTTGGCGTCGATACCCTGGTCCACCTTGCTGCCGTGGGCGGCCCGGCCGCGGGTCTCGACCGCCACCCAGAGATACCCTTTGTGGGCCAAGCAGATCTGGAGGGCAGTCGGTTCGGTGACGATGGCACCATCCACCCGAATGCGCCGGGCCAGATCGGCGGTCCCGCAGCTCCCGTACTCCTCGTCCGCTACGGCCGCCACCACGACGTCACCCCGGAGACGGGCGCCGGAGTCCCTGAGGGCCTTGGCGGCCGCCAGGCAGGCCGCCACGCTCCCCTTCATGTCGAACGACCCGCGCCCGTACAGCCTGCCGTCTCGAACCGCCGCCGAAAACGGCTCCGCCATCGCGTCCACTTCGACCGTGTCGTAGTGTCCGTTCAGCATCAGGCTCCGGCCTCCACCCGTGCCCCGAAGCCGCCCGGTGACGCTCACCCTGCCCGGCTCCGGTTCGTGGAACTCGACCTCGAGGCCGACCTCCGTCATCCGATCCGCCGTGTACCCGGCAATCTCCCGTTCGCCCGGGGCACCGGCGCGAAGCTTCGGGTTGATGGAGTTGATCCGAACCAGGCCCTGCAGGGTCTCCAGACACCATCCACGATCGATCGGCATCACGCCTCCTTACTGACGGACCACGAGAATATCGCCCGTGTCGACCTGACCCCGGCGTTCGTGATCACCCGTCTTGGCTCCGGCCCGGGCAAACCCACTGAAGTACGACGGCAACCCTTCCGCCTTCTGGAACGCGCACCCAGCCATTAACTGGTAGTGGACGTGCGGCAGCCAGTTCGAGTCGCCGGAAAGGCCCATCCGCCCGATCGGTTGCCCCCGACGGACGCGCTCGCCGACCGCCACCGTCACCGACCCCCGCTGGAGATGCGCCAGGAAACTGCACTCCCCGTTTCCGTGATCGATGACGACGTAGTTGCCCGCGATGCGGGCCGGCTCCTTGAGCGCCGCCTCCGAGTCGAAGCGGGCGTCATCGGGGAGAACATGTTCCTTGGCGTCGTTCACCGCCACGGAAACGACCCCCGCCCCCGGCGCGATGACCTCCGCGCCGTACCCGTACCAGTCCGCATTGGTCCGGCCGCCGGTTCGGTGGAGGCGGCCTTCAGGGTCGACGATCGAAAAATCGTAGGCATACCGGTTGAACTGGGCCTCGGTCAGGCCGATCTGCCGGAGCACGGAGAGGTCCATCCGCCGGTGGTGGGAATAGAAGTCGTGCCCGTCGTGCACCAGGATCCAGCCCCGCAGCGGGAGAATCAGATCGGTCTTGGTCTGGTAGGGTATCGGTGTGACGGACACGCTGTCCACCACCACGCCACCGGGGCCCCGCAGTTCGAACCGGAATCGAAGCGACCCGAACCGG
>CADEGB010000180.1:5534-6829 GCA_902826755.1 uncultured Gemmatimonadota bacterium | reverse complement strand
GGATGCTCGGATCCATGCCGTTGGTACCGACGTGCCTCATCGCCAGCACCCGTCCGCCCGGGTCGAGCGCCGTGACGTGGACGCCGACCAGATCGAGCGTGTCGGTCCCCGGGGTCCGGAGCTCGAAATCGAAGTTGACGAGTTGGCAGCAGTTGCTGCGCTCGATCAGCGGCCGTTCGGGGAGAACGGCAATCGAGAGCCGCTGGGCCGACACGACCACCGGGGTGGTCAAGAGGATTGCCAGGGGAAGATATCGCATGAATCTACCGAACCCTACGAGTCGAGGTTTCATTCCCGCCAACTAGAACGGAGAACGGGGGGCCGCAGAACGCGGCCCCCCGTTCCCGCATCTCACCCTTCGCCTCCTACGCCTTGGTCGGATCGCACTGACTCGCGTCGTAGTTGGGGTTGTTCAGCTCGTCGATCGACACCCGGATGCTGGCCTGGTTGCCCCGGGTGAGGCTGTCCTTGTGGTACGCCCCAGTCGGGAACACGCTGGTCGACGACCGGGCATACTGCCGGACCAGTCGACGCATGTCGCCGAGCCGGTGGCCCGTCCCGAACATCCAAAACGCCCGTTCCCGGAAGGTCAGATCGACCCGGGCGGCCGCCGTGCCCGGATCGGTCAGCGGCGCCAGGCCGCTCCGGGTGGCCCGGGCCTCGTTGAGCTTCGACAACCAGGTGCCGGTGTTGTTGGCCTGGAGCGCCGCCTCAGCCTCGATCAGCCGGGCTTCGATCCCACTGGCGTTCACGATCGGGGCGTTGAAGCTGTTGTACACCGTGAACTGGAACATCGGCGTCCGGCCGTCGAAGCGCGACACCGCGCCAAAATCCTGGCTCACCGGCACGCGCGGGTCGCCCGCGCTCGCGAAGTTGAGCCCGTTGCCGCCTTCCAGGTCCGACACCGACATGTAGTCGAAGTCGTAGATGTACCCCTTCATGGCGTTCTGGGTCCGCGCTTCCGCCGCCGAGTACTGAAGGGCATAGCTGTAGCCCGTCGGCACCGCGGCCACCGCGGTGGCCGCGGCCGCGAACTGCCCCTTGTTGAGCAGGGCCCGGCCGCGCAGCACCGCGATCAGATTGACGATCGTGGCATCGCCGCCCGTGGAGGCGCCGGCGAGGTCCAGCCGGGCAATCGCCGAGTCGAGCATCTGGTTGGTGGTGACGTTCGAGCCGTACTCGATTTCCGGCGCGTCCTTGCTGAGCGGCGCTCCAGAGCAGTACATCTCGGCGATCCAGATGACCGACAACCCGGACAGCGCGTACAACTCACCCGCCCGCTTGTCCCCCGGCGT
>CADEGB010000180.1:0-5524 GCA_902826755.1 uncultured Gemmatimonadota bacterium | reverse complement strand
GCGCACGCCATTGCTCGGGTTGGGGTTGTGTTGGGCGGGGAGGTGCGGCCGTACCTCGGTTTCCGCGGGTTCTCTGCGGAGCGGCGCAGCAGAGAAGTACATCTCGGCGACCCAGACGCCCGCCACCCCGACCAGCGCTTCCACCCCCCCCCCCCGCTTGCCCCCCGGCGGGATGGCCAGGATAGCGACGCCACCGCGCTGGGCCGCCCGCCGGCCACGATGGAGATTGAGCCAGATGGTCTGGGCAAAGGAGTTCTCCGGCCGGATCCCGCCGAGGTCCATTTCCCGGACTTCCGGCGGCGTTCCCCCGAACCGGAATTCATCGCTGAACAGACCGCTCAGCAGCATGAATCCGGCAAAGTTCCCGCCTTGGGAATAGGCGATCTCGCCCATGCCGCCCGCGTAGAGCGCCGCGGCGCCGGTCGTGCCGACCAGCTTCCCTGGATCGATGATGTCGGGCCGGTCCACGGTCAGGATACTGTCGGTCGAGCAGCCGGCCGCGCCGAGCACCGACGCCAACGCGATCGCGCGAAGCGAAAAAGTTCGAATGGTCATGGTCGCGATCTCCTAGAACTGCACGTTCAGGCGGAGCAGGAACGTCCGCGGCTGACCGGGCTGCACGAAGTTGTAGTTGGGGCCATCGCCTGCCACGCCGGACGCCGTATTGACCTCGGGATCCCAGCTGGTGAACCCGGTCCACATCGCCAGGTTGCGGGCCGTCAGGGTCAAGGTGGCGTTCGACGCCCGGACCGCCTGAGCCACGCCCTTCGGCAACGTCCACCCGAGCGACATTTCCCGGAGCCGGAGGAACTTGGCATCGGTGGCATAGGAGCCGAACGTGAACGACACCGCCCGGGCCTGCTCGAACAGCGAGGAGTTCGGGTCGTTGAGGCCGGCGCAGTTCCCGACGGCCAGACACTGGAAGCCGGTGTTGATGTCGAGCGACTTCCAGCCCCACTTGGCCTCGAGCTGACTGCCGATCCGGAGCTTGTTGCCGAAGAGGCCGATCGACGAGTTCAAGCTGGCGTTCTTGTTCGGAATGCTGTTGCCCAGGAACAGAGCCGTGTCCGACACCACCACCTCGCTCGGCACGATGATGCCGTCGCCGTTGGCGTCCGCGTACGACTGCATCGCGGTTCCCCAGAGGGCGTAGAGGGGCAACCCGACCGCGTGACGGAAGAAGAAGCCCTGCGGATCCGGGACCCCATCCGCCAGTTCGATCAACTTGTTCGAGTTGAGACCCATTTCGAGGTTGAGGTCCCAGGTCAAGCTCTTCGACTCGATCGGCCGAGCGCTGACCGAAACCTCGATACCCTTATTCTGGACTTTGCCGAGGTTCTGGAACTGCGTCGCCACCGCGCCGAGGGAGCCGGCCAGCGGCCGGGCGATCAGGGCGTCGTTGGTCTTCTTCTGGTAGGCCGTGAACTCCACGTTGACCTTGTTCGAGAACAGGCCGACATCGAAGCCCGCTTCGACCTCGGTGGACCGTTCGGGCTTCAGGGTCGGGCTGCCGAGCCCGGCCAGGGACACGCCAGGCCGGTTGCCACCGAGGAGCGCCACCGTGACGCCCGAGTAGTAGGTCAGGGCCGCCAGCGCGCCCGGCTGCTGACCGGTAGCGCCGTAGGCGCCCCGAAGCCGGAACGAGCTCAGCAGACCAGCGTCAGTCGCCTCCTTGACCACCCACGAGCCCGACACCTTCGGATAGTAGGCCGTCCGGGAATTCTCGCCGAAGCTCGAATTCTGGTCGACCCGAAGGGCACCGGTAAGGAAGAACCGGTCATCGAGGCCGAACTGCTGCTCCACGTAGCTGCCGAGGGTCACGACCTTGATCGTCTGCTCCGACGAGACCTTCTCCGCCGCGCCGCTGAACGTCTCAGCGCCCGGGGCAAGCGTCTTGCCGTAGTTGAACGAGACGGTGTTGGCGTCCTTGTTGTACTGGACCCCGACCGACGTCTTGCTGCCGATCCGGTTCGAGAGCGACAACGTGGCCGTCCCGCCGAGGTCGAACGAGTACTTGTAGCTCTGGAACCGATTCAGGGTCCGGGCGCCCTGATCCTCACCGCAGAACGGACAGGCTTCGCCGTTGCGGACGAGATTGGCGTCCTCGAATCCGATGTAATCGAGGCCCACGGTGGCCCGGGTCGACAACCAGCTGGTCGGCCGGAAGTTCGCGTTGGCGCTGTTGATGAAGTGGTTGCTCTTCCGCGTGGTGTTGTTCGCCAGACCATAGCTGGGCCGGGCGAACGCCCACGGGTTGTCGGCCGCGTCGGGGCTGGCCGAGCCGAAGATGGCGCCGACGAGAACGCCCTGCAGGTTGTCGGCCGACTGGGGAATGAGATTGTCGGTGTTGACGTACCCGGAATTGAAGGTCACGTCAAACTTGCTGCTGAGGGACGCGTTCACATTGGCGCGGATGTTGATCTTCCGCAGGTGGTTCGGATCGAGCTGGTCCGACGGCAGGTCCGAAACGCCCCGGAGGTTCTTCAGGAAGGCGATCTCGCTGTCCGGCATCTTGAGCGTCCCGCCCTGATCCTCGAACTCGGTGGCGAGGAAGTACCGAACCGCGTCCGTTCCACCGTTGACCTGAACCCCGTACTGCATCCGGTAGCCGTCCTTGATCGGCGAGGTTTCCGGATCGAGGGCAATGTTCCGCTGGTGGAGCGTCCCGGCGGTGCAGCCGCCGAGCGCCGACAGGAACAGGAGGCACTGTTCCGTGTTGCCAGCCGTCGACCCGGCGGTGGCCTGGAAGAAGACCGGGATGTACTCGCTCTTGTCCTGGATCAGCCCGTTCTCGGCGTAGACCGACCACTTGGCCGGCCCCGCCTTGCCGCGCTTGGTCGTGACCCGGATCACCCCGTTCGCCGCCTGGGTGCCGTAAAGGGTCGCCGCCGACGGGCCCTTCACGATCTCGATGCTCTCGATCTCTTCGGGATTGAGATCGTTGAAGAATGAGGGCGAATTGCCTCCGTTGCCGACCGACAGCACCGGACCCCGCTCGCTGACCCGGATGCCGTCGACGTAGATCAGCGGATCGGTCGCGAGGCTGGCCGAGCTGACGCCGCGGATCCGGATCCGGCTGCCGCTTCCGGCAATCCCGTCGTTCTGGATCGCCACCACGCCGGCTACCCGCCCCGTCAGAACTTCCGTGAGGGACGTGACCGGAGCCGCGTCCACCAGCTGGGCGGCCTCGACTCGGGCCACCGAGTTGCCCAATTCCCGCTTGAGCTGTTCGCCCGTGGCGGTGGTGACGATCTCTTCGAGCGTGTACGGCACGGCCGAGAGCGACCAATCGAGCGTGGCCGCCTGCCCCGCCGCCACCGTCACCGGCTTGCTCTGAGACCCGTACCCAAGCATGACGATTCGGAGCGTGTAGCTCCCCGGGTTGACGCCCCGGATGGTGTACTGACCCTGCTGATTGGTAATCGCGAAGTAATTGCTGCCGGCCGCTTGCACCCGGGCGCCCGTCAGCGCCTGGCCGTTGGCCTGATCGGTCACCTTGCCGGTGATCGATCCCTGTTGCGCCCCAGCTGCCGTCGCGGCGGCGAACAGCAACGCCGCGACAAACCCCAGGGACCTGGTCTGACGACCCATCGTATGAACCTCCGTTGATGACACAGCAAAGGGCGTGTGTGACGCCCCGGGAACTCAGGGGGGGATGCAACCGGCGGACTGCGGCCGGGAGTCGCGACCGGCCTCTCGGGTTCGGAGGCCGGGTGGAACGGTCGACCCCCCGAGGGATACCCGGGGGGTCGATTACAGCGAGATCAGGGCGTTTCGACGGTGCAGTTGGCCGGGGTGTAGTTGGGGTTGTTCTCTTCCGGCTGCGGCACGATCAACGTAGCCTGGCCACCACGGGTCAGACCCTGCTTGTGATACGCCCCGGTCGGATAGACCGACTCCTTGGCCCGACCGTACTGGCGGACCAGCCGGCGAAGGTCGCCGAGCCGGTGGGCGGTCAGATACAACCAGAAGCCGCGCTCCGAGAAGGTCAGGTCGACCCGCGCAGCCGCGGTGCCCGGATCGGTCAGCGGAGCGAGCCCCGCGACCGTGGCGCGGGCGTCATTCAGCTTCGACAACCAGAGGCCGGTGTTGTTCGCCTGGAGCGCCGCTTCGGCCTCGATCAGCCTGGCCTCGACCCCGGTCACCACCGACACCGGCGAATCGATACCGGGATACTTCTTCGCCACGACCATCGGGGTGACGCCGTCGTTGCGGGACGCACCCGTTGCCGTAACCGGGACCCGGGGATCGTTGGCGCTCGCGAACGGAAGTCCGTTGGTGCCCTCACGATCCGGAACCGAGTAGATGTCGCTCGCGGCGTTGAGCTGGATTTGATTGGTCTGCCGGGCCGGCGGCGCCGCATGGATGAACTCGTAGTTGAACGAGGTCGGCACCGCGGCGACCGCCGCGGCGGCCTGGGCAAACTGCCCCTGGTTGAGCAGCGCCCGGCCGCGGAGGACCGCCGCCAGGCTCTGGACCCGGGCGTTGCCGCCAGTGTTCGCGGCAGCGCTGGTGAGCCGCTCGATCGCCCGGTCGAACAGCTGAGCGGTCGTGAGTGGCGTGCCGAGCTCGACCACCGGATCGCGCTCCGACACCGGCGTGCCCGAGCACCAGAGCTCGCCCAGCATGATGTAGCTCATCCCCGCGAGCGCCCATGTCTCACCAGTCCGGGCATCGTTCGCCGGGAGCCGGCGAGCGGCGCCTTCGAGCGCGGTACGAGCGCGCTGCAGGGCGATGAACGGGCCACCCCAGACAGGCGGGTTGGCCGAGACGTTCACACCACCGGTCGCGACGCTGTTGGTGGCCAGGACGGCCCGGAGATCCCACTCGCGGACCGCGGGCGGCGTACTGGAGTGCATCAACTCGTCGGTGAACAGGCCGGCGAAGATGATGACGCCAGTGGCGCCGCTCGACGCCACCACCAGATCGGACACGGCGCCGGTGTACAGGGCCTGGAGCCCTTCCGGGGTCTCGAGGTTCTCGGGCGGAATCACGTCCGGCGTGTCCGGATGGAGAATGTCAGTCTTCGAGCAACCCGACGCGATGGCGGTCAGGAGCACAAGGCTCCCCGCCATCCGGGCCCAGCTCGTGGTTCGACTCGTCATACGTATTCAGTCCTTTCGAGCAGGCGTCGGTCAGAAGCCGAGGTTGACCCGCAGGATGCCGATCACTGGCTGCGCCTGCTGGACGAAGTTGTAGTTGGTCGCGTCGGTCGACTGGGTCACGTTCTCCGGATCCCAGCTCTTGAACCCGAACTTCTTGAGGAGCAGGTTCCGGCCCGTCAGCGTGATGTTCATGGTCTTCGCGCCGAGGGCCCGCGCCAGCGCGTTGCCCGCGGTATAGGTGATCGACGCTTCCCGGAGCCGGATGTGCTCGGCGTTCTCCGCGTAGGCGCCGAACGCCCGGGCACCCGCGACGCCCTTGGCCTGTTCTTCGAGCGACGCCGCGGGATCATGGAGCGCCTGGCAGTTCACCTGGAACGCGCACTGGAAGCAGGTGATCGCGTAGAAGACCATGCCGGTGA